>CBDUEF010000361.1:0-3384 GCA_965366095.1 uncultured Cypionkella sp.
GCTAAGAGGCTGCAAGAGCTTGGGCCGGCCCCTTTCGGGCCGAAATGATGGAGATTTACGGCGATGAAGGTTTTGGTGCCTGTCAAACGCGTGATCGACTATAACGTGAAAGTGCGCGTCAAGGCGGACGGAAGCGGTGTTGATCTGGCCAATGTGAAAATGTCGATGAACCCCTTTGATGAGATTGCCGTTGAAGAGGCGATCCGGCTCAAGGAAAAGGGCATCGCCACCGAGGTGATCGTGGTTTCCATCGGCGTCAAACAGTCTCAGGAAACCCTGCGCACGGCGCTTGCGATGGGGGCTGATCGCGCCATCCTGATCGAGGCGACCGACACCGTTCAAACCGATATCGAGCCTTTGGCGGTGGCCAAACTCTTGGCCGCTGTGGTCAAGGAAGAGGCCCCCGGGCTGGTTCTGGCAGGCAAGCAGGCGATCGACAACGACATGAATGCCACCGGGCAGATGCTTTCGGCGCTTTTGGGCTGGTCGCAGGCCACTTTCGTTTCGGAACTGGCGATTGACGGCGACAAGGCCGTGGTCACCCGCGAAGTTGATGGCGGTTTGCAGACGATCTCGGTGAAAATGCCGACGATTGTGACTGTCGATCTGCGCTTGAACGAGCCGCGCTATGCCAGCTTGCCGAATATCATGAAGGCCAAGGCGAAACCTTTGGCCGCAAAAACTCCGGCAGATTACGGCGTGGATGTCTCGCCGCGCCTGAACATCGTAAAAACCGTCGAGCCCGCAGGCCGCAAGGCTGGCGTCAAAGTGGCCTCGGTGGATGAGCTGATTGCGAAACTCAAAGACGAAGCGGGGGTGATCTGATGGCCGTTCTTCTTTTGGCGGATGTGAATGAGGGCCAGTTGGCCACCGACAGCGTCGGCAAAACCCTTGCCGCCATTGCCACCCTTGGCGATGTGCATGTGCTGGTCGCGGGCGAGGGCGGCGATGCCGCCGCAGCCGAGGCCGCCACGCTGAAAGGCGTGTCCAAAGTGCTGTTCGCGGGCGATCACGCCTATTGCCACGGCATGGCCGAGGCCACCGCCGCTTTGGTCGTCAGCCTTGCGGGCGATTACAGCCACATCTGTGGGGCCGCCACCGCCTTCAACAAGAACGTGCTGCCCCGCGTGGCCGCCTTGCTTGACGTGATGGTGATGTCTGACGTGACCGCCGTGGTCGACGGTGACACCTTCGAGCGCCCGATCTATGCCGGCAACGCCATTCAGACCGTGAAATCGGTCGATGGCAAAAAGGTCTTCACCGTCCGCACCGCCGCCTTCACGGCTGTGGATGCAGGCGGTTCGGCCTCGGTTGCGCCGGTGTCCGGCCCGGTCGCGGATGGCTTGTCGTCTTGGGTTGAAGACAAGGTTGCCACCTCGGATCGCCCCGAACTGACCAGCGCAGGCATCGTGGTGTCCGGTGGCCGTGGCGTTGGATCGAAGGAAAGTTTCGATCTGATCGAGCAACTGGCCGACAAACTGGGCGCCGCCGTTGGTGCCAGCCGCGCCGCTGTCGATTCGGGCTATGCCCCCAACGATTGGCAAGTGGGCCAGACCGGCAAAGTCGTCGCCCCGCAGCTCTATGTCGCCGTCGGCATCTCCGGCGCGATCCAGCATCTGGCTGGCATGAAAGACAGCAAGGTCATCGTTGCGATCAACAAGGATGACGAGGCTCCGATCTTTCAGGTCGCCGATTATGGGCTGGTCGCCGATCTGTTCACGGCCGTGCCAGAGTTGATCTCAAAACTTTGAGCCTGCAAAACGGACGACAAAAGGGCACCCAAGCGGTGCCCTTTTTCGTTTACAGAAGGTCGCGCAACACTGTCACCAAAGCGTCGCCCACTTCCCGGTGCAGCAAAGGGCCGGGCAGGCCACTGGCCGCAAGGGCCTCAAGTGGCGCAAATTCCATCCCCGCCGTGCCCGCATCCTTCGCCGCCTGACTGGGCCGCACCTCAACATAGGCCGCAGCTTCTTCCCGCACCGCATCTATCATTTCGCGATCCACCAAGAGTGGCTGCAAAGACATATCGACGCGCTGGCTTGGCGAAGGCGGCGGCGAATTGCCCATCCACAACAAGACCTTTGGCCCCGGAATTTGCAACAACAGGCTTCGCACCCGCTGCACCCAGGCCGCCCGCAACTCTTCGGCCACAACCTCAAACCGATTGACCGAGGCAGCGTGCAAGGTGGTCAGCATGTGCCGCGTAAAGTGAAACTCGGTAAAATCTACATCCCGGAATATGGACCGCAGCAATGGCGTCGCCCCCAAAAACCGGTCATTTCGCCGCGGATGCACCGAATAGAAGCGGTTCGACAGATTTTGCGCCCCCATGATCTGAACCACCACCGCCTGCGCCCGGGCGGCGATCGCCAGCACCGCCTCATCGTGCAAAAATGCATCCGCGCCCGCGTTCATACAGCCCAGATTGGCGACCGGCACACCCAAGGCGGCGCTTACCACCTCCGCAAAGGGCCGCTCTACATATTTGCCATAAGTCTCGGTTCCCCCCAACATCGCGATATAGTCACCGCGCAAATCACAACCCGGCCCGCGAAACAGCAGCCGTGACGTGCCATAGTGACACGGATCATAATCAAGCGCCCCCGCGCCCGGAAAAGCGTAAGCCATCACACACCCAATTTCTTCTTCACCCAAGGATCAGCCTGCCCGATTCCCCTTTCCAAAACGCTAAACTCGGGATTTGCGGCAAATGCCGTGCAATTCCCTCGCTGGCCTTGCGCCTGATGGCCCAGAATGCGTAAAGTGCTGCGAACGCAAAGGGGTTGAACATGAATATCCGGACAGTCGGCATTGTAGGCGCGGGCCAGATGGGCAATGGGATTGCCCATGTTTTTGCGCTGGCTGGCTATGATGTGCTGCTGAATGATGTCAATCAAGACAGCCTGACCAAGGCGCTGGCCTTGATTGATCGCAATATCGAGCGGCAGGTGACACGTGGCAAAACCACGCCCGAGGCCAAGGCCGAGGCGATGGCGCGCATCAGCACCACGCTTGCCTTGCCCGATCTGGGCGCGATGGATCTGATCATCGAGGCGGCAACCGAACGGGAAACCGTCAAACAGCAGATTTTCGACGCGCTTTTGCCGCATCTGCAACCGCATACAATCCTGACCTCGAACACCTCGTCGATCTCGATCACCCGTCTGGCCAGCCGCACCGACCGGCCCGAGAAATTCATGGGCTTTCACTTCATGAATCCGGTGCCAGTGATGCAGCTTGTCGAGCTGATTCGCGGCATTGCCACCGACAAACCCACCTATGAGACTCTATTGGCCGTGGTGGAAAAACTGGGCAAGACCGCCGCGTCAGCCGAGGATTTTCCGGCCTTTATCGTCAATCGTATCCTGATGCCGATGATCAACG
>CBDUEF010000362.1:0-3381 GCA_965366095.1 uncultured Cypionkella sp.
TAGCCTTGTCGCCTGTGCCAGCAATTCGGACAGCAGCGCGGCATAGGCAGAGCCGCGCACGGTCAGGGTTGCGGCATAGTCTCGCAGGATGTGAAACACCCAAAACGCCAACACCGGGCCGCGCAGATGCGCCATGGCATCGCGGTGAACCTTAGCCACCAGATCAACGATCCGAGGCAGGTTTTCGGGATCGCGCACTCCGGCCTCGTCCAGCGGAGCGGCCTCGACATAGTCCAGCACCAGCACGCCCGCCCCGGTATAATGCACCGCAGGGGCCAGGCCCGCCGCGTGGGCCGCACGGCTGACTGCCAACTCGTTCCAGCGCATCACCCCGTGTTCGGGAATATCCTTGCCCAAGCGCACCACAAAACTGCGGCCTTGATCCGACAACAGCACGTTCAGATTTGTCTTGCCGCCGCCCAATAGCCGCGCCTCCTGCGGATCACTCCAGCAGGGCAATGACAGCGCAACGCCGATGGCCGCTTGCTCATGTGGCCGCATCTTGCCCCATCCTTTGCTCGGCCCGTTTGGCCGCCGCTGACAGCATCCGGTCCACGATGATCGCGATGAAAGCCACCGACAGCCCCGCCACAATCCCCAGCCCCGTGTTGGCCTTGGTCAGCGCGATATAGACCTGCTGCCCCAGATCACGCGTGCCCACCAGCGCGGTGATCACCAGCATCGACAGCGCCAGCATGATGGTCTGGTTCAGCCCCAGCAACAGCGACGGCAGGGCCAGCGGCAGCTTGATCCGGTGAAGCAATTGCCATTTCGTGCAGCCCGAAACCACGCCCGCCTCGATCAATTGCGGATCGACATTGCGGATGCCATGCGCGGCATAACGAATAGACGGCACGATGGAATAGAGAACCACGGCGACCATGGCGGAAAAATCGCCGACACGAAACAGCATGACCACCGGGATCAGATAGACAAAGCTCGGCAGGGTTTGCAGCGTATCGATGATCACCGCGATCACGGAATTCGCGCGGTCACTTTGCCCCGCCCAAATCCCGATCGGCACACCGAAAGCCATCGCCAGCATAACCGACACACCGCACAAATATATGGTGATCATCGCTTCTGGCCACAGCCCCGCAGTGAGGATGAACCCGGCCATTGCCAAGGCCATAGCGCCAAGCTTCGCCCCCCCCATACGCCAAGCGGCCAAGACCGTGGCCAGAATTCCCCAGGCCCAAGGGATGCTGATAAAGAACGATTTCACTGGGACCAAAAGGAACGTCAGGACGAGGACTTTCCACGCTTCGATTACATCGTGAAGGTTAAGGTTGATCCATTTGATCAAGGCCTCCCAAAAGCCTCCCATTGTCAGCATAAATGCTGCTGGATAGGCTTGGAGTCCGGGAATGATCATGCCCGCTAACAAGGTGGATGCTGCCACAGCGCCGATACTAAGCGGCAGAAAATGGCGTATGGCAAAGGGCTTAGTGGGTTTTTGGGCCGGCGTATGGGTCGCAATGGCCTGGGAAATACGATCCAAGGCAATCGCCAGCGCCACAATCGCTGCCCCTGCCATGACGCCACCACCGATATCGAGCTTGCGCAATGCGGTCAGCACATCATAGCCCAAGCCCCCCGCGCCGATCATCGACGCAATAATCACCATGTTCAGCGACAGCATGATCACCTGATTGACCCCCACCATCATCATCGACCGCGCCGAGGGCAGCAGGATTTTCCACAGCATTTGCCGCTTGCTGCATCCTGCCATCATTCCTGCCTCGATCACTTCGGCAGGCACCGCTTTCAGCGCAATCGTTGTGATCCGAACCATTGGCGGCATGGCATAGATCACTGTCGCCACCAAAGCGGCCATCGGACCAAAGCCGAACATGAACAGGATCGGCACCAGATAGGCAAACACCGGAACCGTCTGCATCAGGTCCAGAACCGGCCGCAGGAGGGTTTCAAACCGGGGGTGGCGATAGGCAGCAACCCCCAAAGCCGCGCCGCAAACCACGCCCAGCGGCACCGAAATCATCACCGAGGCCAGTGTCACCATCGCACTGGCCCATTGCCCGAAAACGGCCAGATAGAGAAAGCAAAGCCCGGTGATCACCGCCAACCTTGCTCCGCCATAGGCATAGCCTAGGGCGATGAATCCATAGCTGATCGCCACCCAGCTTAAAGAGGGCGCAATCGCCACCGCTTGCTGGCCTTGCCCCTGAAAGAAGCCGTCGACCAGCAGTTTGCGCACAACGTCATAGGGGGCTTCAACAAGCGCCGAGAGCAGGCGTGTCACATCCCGAAAGCTGACCGGACCAATGGCCGCGTCTTCCACCAACCAAGTCATCGCCGTCGAAATCCATTTGTCGAACGGAATTTCCCATGCACGCGGATATTTGGTGATCCAGCCCCAGCCTGTCTGTTGCATCAACCATTTCGATGACATCGACAGTGCCAGGGTGATGCCGAAAAGCCCCCCCCAGAATGCAGGGCCGTTGAAAACCCGGCGGTGTTGCGGGCTCATTTCATTGGCCCCGCCCGATCAAGACATCTATCACCGCTTTGCGGTGAATTTCGCCAATTGGCGTGCCGTTCTCATCAAGCACCCGAAACGGCAAAGCTGCGGCTTCAATCCGGTCGGCCACCTCGGCCACACGCGCCGAAGCGGGCATATCCCCGGCATGGTCGGATGTGGCCAAAGGTTGCATGAGGGTGCGCACCTTGATCACTTTGGCGCGTGGAATGTGCTTGGTAAACTCGGCCACATAGTCATTGGCCGGATGAAGCACCAGTTCTTCTGGCGTGGCGGTCTGCACGATCTCGCCATCTTTCATCACGGCGATATTGTCGGCCAGCCGGATAGCCTCGTCAAAATCATGGGTAATGAAAACGATGGTCTTTTGCAGCCGCGCTTGCAGGCGCAATAGCTCGTCCTGCATCTCACGCCGGATCAAGGGATCAAGCGCGGAAAACGGCTCGTCCAGAAACCACAGCTCTGGCTCAACCACCAAGGACCGCGCGATGCCAACGCGCTGCTGCTGTCCGCCCGAAAGCTGGCGCGGAAAGTGATCTTCGCGCCCCTCAAGCCCGACAAGCTCAATCACTTGGCGCGCACGGGCCTCGCGCGTTTTGCGGTCAACACCCTGCACTTCAAGCGGGAAGGCAACATTTTGCAAGACGGTCAGGTGCGGTAACAGGGCAAAGTGCTGAAACACCATGCCCATTTTGGTCCGGCGCAGCGCGATCAATTCGCGCTCGTTCATTTTCAAAAGATCATGGCCCTCAAAATTGATCTCGCCCGCAGTCGATTCAATCAATCGCGCCAGACAGCGCACCAGAGTCGATTTTCCAGACCCAGAAAGCCCCATGATGACGAAAATCTCGCCGCGCCGGATGCTGGCGTCGACATTCTTT
>CBDUEF010000363.1:0-3378 GCA_965366095.1 uncultured Cypionkella sp.
GTTGTTGACAACGCCGACATCGAACTCAAGGCTCGGCCAATGGTTCTGGCTGGTAGACTCCAGCCCCTCGAACAATTCGGTTGTGGTCACGCGCTGGTTTGGCTCGAACCGCTCGGCGCGGCCAAGATTGACCAAGGCGTTCGGCTCTTCGGGCCCTGCCGCGACAATGCCGCGTGGGCGGTGGTATTTGAACGAGCGGCCCACCAGCATCTGATCATTGGCGAGCAGGCCCGAGGCCAGCGTGTCGCCGGCAAAGCCCTTCATCCGCTTGCCATTGAAGGTAAATTCAACCGCTGTTGAGCGATCAATCAAGCGGCCACCACGGGAGAGACGCGTGCTCATTTGTAACCCTTCCAGTCCGGACGTTTCGCTTTGATAAGTGCCTGCAACTCGGCGGGCGGTGCGGCAGATTGCGCGGGATAGGTGCCAAACACCTCTAGCGTTGCGGTGTCGCGGGCGGCCAGAAACCACTTGCCGCAGCCATAGACATGGCGCCACCGCTCAAAATGCACCCCTTTGGGGTTTTTGCGCGCGAACATGTAATCCTCGAATTCCTCATCCGAGGAACCGGGACCAAAGCGCTTCAGATGCGCCTCATAGCCGGGCGACAGTTCGGTTTCTTCGGCTTTGACGCCGCAATAGGGGCATTCAAGGATTAGCATTGTGCGGCCTCATTTGTTTGAACCACCCGAGGGCTTTGCCCCCGGACCCCCGAGTATTTTTGCCGAGATGAAATTGCCATCAATGTGCCACCCCCGCCGCGACGCTCTCATCAATGAACCGCCCCTCTTTGAAGCGCCACATGTCGAACGCCTCGGCCAGTGGCCCCGGTGTGCCTTTGGCCATCAGATCGGCCATCGCCCAGCCTGATCCGGGGATCGCCTTGAAGCCGCCGGTGCCCCAGCCGCAGTTCATAAAGCAATTGCCCAAGGGGGTTTTCGAGATGATCGGCGAGCGGTCGCCGGTCATATCGACAATCCCGCCCCATTGGCGCAGCATTTTCAGCCGCGAAATCATCGGGAAGGTTTCGACCAGCGCGCGCAGGGTTTCCTCGATATGGTGGAACGAGCCGCGCTGGGTGTAGTTGTTGAACCCGTCGGTGCCGCCGCCGATCACCATCTCGCCCTTGTCCGATTGCGACATATAGCCATGCACCGTGTTGGCCATCACCACCACATCCATGCAGGGCTTGATCGGCTCGGAGACCAGAGCCTGGAGGGCCACAGCCTCGATCGGCAGCCGGAAACCGGCCATTTCAGCAAGCTGGCCGGAATGGCCCGCCACGACGACACCCAGTTTGTTGCAGCCGATGAAACCTTTGCTGGTCTCCACGCCTTTGACCACACCGCCTTCGGAGGTCACGCCTTTAACTTCGCATTGCTGGATAATGTCCATGCCCATATCCGAGCAGGCCCGTGCATAGCCCCAAGCCACCGCATCATGGCGCGCTGTGCCGCCACGGGCCTGATAAAGCGCGCCCAGAACCGGATAGCGCGGCCCGTCGATGTTGATGATCGGCACCAACTCTTTGACGCGCTCGGGCGTGATGTATTCGGTGGACACGCCTTGCAAGGCATTGGCATGGCAGGTGCGCTGATAGCCGCGGATTTCGTGATGGGTCTGCGCAAGCATCAGCAATCCGCGCGGCGAGAACATGATGTTATAGTTCAGATCCTGACTCAGCGTCTCATACAATGAGCGCGCCTTTTCATAGATCGCCGCCGAAGGGTCTTGCAGATAGTTCGACCGGATGATCGTGGTGTTGCGGCCGGTATTGCCGCCACCCAACCAGCCCTTTTCAATGATCGCGATATTTTTGATGCCGTGATTCTTGCCCAGATAATAGGCGGTGGCAAGCCCGTGCCCGCCTGCGCCCACGATGATCACATCATAGTGCTTTTTCGGTTCGGGAGCGCGCCAAGCGCGTTCCCAGCCCATATGATAGCTGAGCGCCTGCTTGGCGATGGCAAAGGCCGAATAGCGTTTCATGGCAAGACTCCACAGGCTGCGAACATCCTTGTGTTAATGCGCGTTTTTGGGTCACAGACTAGTTCCCCCAACGGCACAATCGGGAAAAATACGACATGACGTCCCGGCAGACGGACAAAAGCGCGCTGTCCCTGTTTCGCCCCTTTTGAAAAGGTTGGAAAATCGCTACATCAACGCCACACAAAAAGGCGAAAATAAATGTATCTTTGGTATTTCTGGGCAGCGGCAGTGGGAATGGTTCTGGCTTTGGCCGCGCTGTTCGTGCAATCGCTGCGTCATACGCCCAAACCCGCAGCCGAGCCTGCCGATCTTCGGGTCTATCGCGACCAGCTTGCCGAGATCGAGCGCGATGTCAGCCGTGGCACCCTGCCCGCCACCGAGGCCGAAAGGTTGCGGCTTGAGGTGTCGCGCCGACTCCTCGACGCGGATCGCAAGGCCACACAGGGCGTGACCAACGCCGACCGATTTCCCCGCAGCGCTGCCCTCGCCGTCCTGATCCTGCTTTTTGGGGCGATCTGGCTTTACACCCGTTTGGGCACACCCAACTATCCGGACCTGCCCCTCAAGGAGCGTCTTGCCATGGCGGACGACGCTTATCGTAACCGGCCCAGTCAGGCCGAGGCCGAAGCCTCGGCGCCGCAGACCCCTCCCAAAACCGCGCCGGACCCCGCCTATCTGGAGCTGATCGTGAAATTGCGCGCGGCTCTGGTTGCCCGCCCCGATGATCAGCAAGGCCTGGCGTTGCTGGCACGCAACGAGGCCGCCTTGGGCAATTTCGCCGCCGCCAGCAAAGCGCTGGCGCATCTGAACGCCCTCAAGGGCGATGCCGCCACCGCCGATGATGCGGCCGAGCTTGCGCAACTGCTGATCTCCGCAGCCGGGGGCTATGTCTCGCCCGAGGCCGAGGCGCAACTGCGACTCGCGCTGACCAAAGACCCGCGCAATGGCATCGCGCGCTATTATTCCGGCCTGATGTTTGCCCAGGTTGGCCGCCCTGACCGCAGCTTTGCGCTCTGGCGCCCGCTGCTCGATGAGGGCCCCGACGACGCCCCATGGATCGCGCCCATTCGCGCCGGGATCGAGGATGTCGCAAATCGCGCCGGCATTCGCTATAGCTTGCCTGACAACAAAGGCCCCTCAGCCGCAGATGTGCAAGCGGCGGGCGAGATGAGCGCTGCCGACCGCCAAGAGATGATCAAGGGCATGGTGGGGCAATTGGAAACCCGCCTGATGGCAGACGGTGGCCCGGCGGAAGACTGGGTCAAACTGATCAACGCCCTCGGGGTGCTGGATGAAAAAACCCGGGCAAACGCCGCCCTCGCCGCCGCGCGCAAAGCCTATGCCGGGCAAGACGCCGCCTTGTCGCAGATCGAGGCCGCTGGGGCCGGT
>CBDUEF010000364.1:0-3364 GCA_965366095.1 uncultured Cypionkella sp.
AATCGGCATAAGGGGTGCAAAAAAATGATCCAGGGTGGAGGGCACCCCGCCACTGGACGACAGAGGCAGAGAAATGAAGAAACCGATCCTTCTGGCAACCGCTGTTGCCTTGGCACTTCCCTTATTGGCCAGCATGGCCGTCGCAGGCCCGATCGAAAGCGCCTGCAACCGGTCTGATCGCAAGGCCGCAAACCCCGGCCTCTGTGGCTGTATCCAGCAAGTTGCCGATATGACCCTGCGCGGCAATGACCAACGCCGGGCTGCCACCTTCTTCAAAGACCCCGACAAGGCCAATAAGGTCTGGCTGTCGAAATCGAAATCCGATGATGATTTCTGGGAGCGCTACAAGGCCTTTGGCGCGCAGGCCGAGGCCTATTGCGGCGGCTGACGCCGCAGTTCGGGCATTTCAGCAGCCAATGACGCTGCCTTGCCCCATTCTGGATGATCAAGCCGACTCGGGCAAAACCATGGTTCTGCCCGAGCCTTGGTCGCAGTCTAGCGCTTGTTGTCGACCGGAACGTCGACAGTGACCTCGCCCGCCTTCTCGAAGGTCAGGGTCAGCGTCACCATATCGCCATCGGCAAGCTCGCGGGTCAGACCCATCAGCATGACGTGATCGCCGCCACGCGCCAGCAGATGATCGCCGCCTGCAGGCACTTCAAAGCCCTCGGGAACGGCAAGCATCTGCATGACGCCATTGGCATCCTCTTTATGGGTGTGCAACTCGACCATCTTGGCGGCATCCGACGCGGCCGAGACCAGACGATCCCCCTCGGCAGATGCATTCTTGATGTCGAAGAAGATCGCGCCAGAGGCCCCCATACCGCCCATCGAGCGGGCATAGGCGTCATTGATGGTGATGTCTTGGGCCAAAGCCGGAAGGGCCATGGCGGCAACAGCCGCAGCAGCGGCGAGAAGGGTTTTGATCGGGTTCATTTTGAATATCCTTTGAATGATGTTTGCTGTTGTCTTGCTCAGGCGGCTCTTGGGGGGCCACGCGCCAAGGCAGCAGGAGGGGCAAGGGCAGTTACATCATTGGAAAGGGCAGGGCTATGGGCGGCGCTGGTGGGCGCGGGGGCTGGCATGATCATCGCATCGGGCAAAAGCGCCAGAACATGCCCGGCAAGGCAATAGGGGCAGGGATGCGCGGGGCCAATGGGCTTGCCCTTGGCATCAAGCGTAACGGTTTCAAAACCCGCGCCCGAGCAGATCACCAGATCTGATCCCGCAGCCGCCTGACCGCGCGCCACAGTCATGCCAAATGAGCTGATGGCCAGCATCAGCGCAAGGGCGAAACCAAGGACGGGGCGATACAAGCGCATGCCGCCATCATAGCATGAGGCAGAGGTAAGGCCATGCGCGGTAATGGAAAATCGCTGGGCTGCGGCAGCAAGTCGCACTCACCACAAATGCCAAAGGCCCCGGTCGGTGCACCGACGGGGCCTTTGTAGACGGGGCCTTTGTATCAGAACAGCCTCAGGCGATCAGGCGGCAGCGGTTGCTGCGGCTTGGGCCTTGGCGATTTCTTTCTTGATCTTGGCGGCGTCAAGCGACAGCTCGACATCCTTGGCTTTTGCCATATAGGCATCAAGCCCGCCCCGGTGATCGACCGAGCGCAAGGCTGCCGCCGAAATCCGCAGCTTGAAAGAGCGGCCGAGGATATCCGAGATCAGCGTGACCTCGTTCAGGTTCGGCAAGAAGCGCCGACGGGATTTGTTGTTGGCGTGGCTGACAGTGTTGCCAGACATCGGGCCTTTGCCGGTCAATTCGCAGACGCGCGACATGGTCGTGATCCTTGCTTAGTAAACATCAAAGCACAGCGCAAAGGCGCGCCGCACCGAATTCCATGGCCGTCGTTTAGGGGGAATTGCGGGGGAGGTCAAGCGATTCACCCCAAGGAAAAGCCGGGCGGGTGGAATTTTTACCGCCCTTGCGGCGCGCGGCCCAAGAGGGTCAGCATTTCGGCGGCTGCGGCCTCGGGTGTGGTCTGGCCCGCCGCCACCTGCGCGCCGATGCCCTGCATAAGGCCAAGCGCGGGTTCGCAAGACAGGGCCGACAGCAGACCACGGCGGACCTCTTCTTCGAACCAGTGGCGCGATTGTTCGGCGCGGCGGGTGGTCCAATGGTCCTTGGATTTGCGCCAGCTGGCGAGGGCCTGCATATCTGCCCAAGCCGTTGCAAGGCCAGCGTCTTCCAGCGCCGAGACGGTCATCGCCTTGGGGAAATCGGGTGGGTCTTGCGGGCGGCGGCGCAAAAGCCGCAAAGCCCCTGCGTAATCGGCGCAGGTGCGCATCGCTGCGGCTTTCAGATCGCCATCGGCCTTGTTGACAAGGATCAGGTCGGCCATCTCCATGATGCCGCGCTTGACGCCTTGCAACTCGTCGCCGCCGGCAGGGGCGAGCAGCAAGATGAACAGATCGCACAGCTCGGCCACCACGGTTTCCGATTGCCCGACGCCAACGGTTTCGATCAGGATCACATCGAAGCCCGCCGCCTCGCAAAGCGCCACAGCCTCACGGGTGCGTCGCGCAACGCCGCCCATTTGCGCCTGTGAGGGCGAGGGGCGGATAAAGGCGAGCGGATCGCGCGAAAGTCGCTCCATTCGGGTTTTGTCGCCAAGGATCGAGCCCCCCGAGCGGGCAGAGGAAGGATCGACGGCAAGCACCGCAACGCGCAGGCCCTGTTGGGTGAGCATCAGGCCGAAAGCCTCGATAAAGGTGGATTTGCCAACGCCGGGGGTGCCGGACAGGCCAATGCGCAGGGCCTGTTGGGCGGTGCCGAGGGTTTGCAACAGGCCCAGCGCCTGAGCGCGGTGATCCGCGCGCGAGCTTTCAACCAGCGTGATGGCGCGGGCGAGCGCGCGGCGGTTGCCTGATTTCAGGTTTCTGGCGAGATCAGTGGTGTCCATTTGCGCTCCGCTCTTGGCGGATGTTTTGCCCGATATGGCGGGGCTTGGCCAGCGGGGTTTTTTACAAAACCGGGGCGGGCTTGGGGGGCATCGAGCCCCCGCGCGCCCGCTTTGGTTCTGCGTGGCCGGCGCTGCGGGCGGATTTCTGCGCGGGGTTCTGGTCAATCGGGGGCTTGATGTGCGATGGCTGGGCGATGGTCGATTTGCCAATCACCGATGTCTTGCCCCAGCTTCGGGCCGCGATTGCGGCGCGGCGGATGGCGGTATTGCAGGCGCCGCCGGGGGCGGGCAAGACCACCTTGGTGCCATTGGATCTGCTGGCTTCGGGATTGATTGCCGGGCGGATCGTGATGCTGGAACCCCGGCGACTGGCCGCGCGGGCGGCGGCAGAGCGGATGGCCGAGACCCTGGGCGAGGCGGTGGGCGGTCGTGTCGGCTATCGGATCAGGGGCGAGG
>CBDUEF010000365.1:0-3354 GCA_965366095.1 uncultured Cypionkella sp.
AACAGCCCAATCACTGGCGGCTCACTTGCTGGTCATTTCGCCGTGCGCGACGCGCTGGCCCCCGAAGCGCAAACCCGGCTCGACGCGGTCGCGCGCGATCTGATCGAGCGCTTCGCCAGCCCCAGCGTGGATGCGACCCTGGGCGCTGCTAATGCCGGGCTTTTCACCGATAGCGGCGGCGCATTTCTGCCCGGCAATGAAACCGGTTTGGCAGGGCGGCTTTCTGTGAACGCAGCCGTAGATCCACAGCAAGGCGGTGCATTGTGGCGTCTGCGTGATGGGTTGGGGGCTGTCAGCCCCGGTGCGGTGGGAAATTCAGCGCAGCTGACCCGTCTCGCTGGAGCCCTGACCTCGCAGCGCAGCCCGGTTTCAGGCGGATTTATGCCCGGCAATCGCAGCTTTGCCACGCTGACAGCCGACCTCACCTCTGCGGCGGCAACAGCACGTCTAAATGCAGAAACCGAGCATAGCTATGCCAGCGCTCGCGCTGACGCGCTACACAGTGCCGAGTTGCGGGGCGGCGTTGACACCGATCAGGAAATGCAAAACCTGCTGATGATCGAACAGGCCTACTCGGCAAATGCAAAGGTTATCCAGACCGTCGATGACATGATCAAAACCCTGTTGAGTATCTGATATGCCCTCATCTTCCCTCGGCGACCTGTCGCAATCCCTGCTGTTTCGCCAGCAAAACCTGACGTTGAAATCCCAAGCCCAACGCCTGTCACAAGAGATGACGACCGGGCGCGCTTGGGATGTGGTGGCCCAGGTGAAGGGCGATGTGAAGCCTTTGGCCAGTATCGAAAATGCGCTTGCCAAGAGCGACGGGTATATGACCGTGACCGGAGAATTGCAGCGCAATGCCGCCGCAATGCAGGCGGCCTTGTCTTCGGTTGCGGCTCTTTCCGCTGGTTTGGCCAACTCGCTTTTAGGGGCGGGCTCTTCGGCAGTTCCAAGCCAGATTTCCACATTAGGTGCCGATGCCCGAAACAGGTTCGGCACCGTAGTGTCCCTTCTCAACACCCGGCTTGGCGACAACTCGGTCTTCGCAGGGCAGACAAGCAACGGGCCGGCGCTCGCCGATGCCGACACGATACTTTCGGCTCTGCAACTGGCCACAGCCAGCGCGGCCTCGGCGCAGGATGTTGAAACCACGCTGAACCAATGGTTTGGACCCTCTGGCGGATTTGAATCCACAGCCTATCTGGGGGGTACAGCGCTTTCGCACGTTGAAATCGCCCCCGGAGAAGCGGCTGCTCAAACTATAAGCGCCACAGATCCGGCAATCAGATCAACGCTGAAAGCACTGGCGATGTCAGCGTTGCTGGATCGGGGCATCTTGTCAGGCAACGCCAACGGTCGACAGGATTTGGCCAGACGTTCCGGTATGGCCTTGATGGAATCAGCCGATGAGCGGGCCTATCTGCAAGGGCATCTTGGCAGTTTCGAGGCCCAGGTTTCTGCGGCCGAAACCCGAAATCGGGCCGAGGCTTCGTCTTTGGAAATCGCCCGGGCGAACTTGATCTCTGTCGATCCCTATGAAACCGCATCAAAACTTGAGGCCACCCAAACCCGGTTGGAAACGATTTACGCCCTGACCGCGCGGATGTCGCGCCTGAACCTTGTGGATTTTCTAAGATGAAACGTTGGATTTTTGCCTCTTTGCTGTTTTTCCTACCCCTTGCCGCCCATGCCGGCCTGATCAGAATCAAGGACTTGGTCGAGTTTGATGGCGTACGCGGAAATGATCTGGTGGGTTATGGTCTGGTTGTCGGACTGAACGGCACCGGCGATGGCTTGCGAAACTCGCCGTTCACCGAAGAAATCATGTCAAACCTGCTGGAGCGCCTGGGTTCCAATGTTACGGGCGAGAATTTTTCGCCCAAGAACGTGGCGGCGGTGTTTGTGACCGCCAGCCTGCCTCCCTTTGCGCGCGCTGGCGGTCAGATTGACGTTGCGGTTTCGGCAATCGGCGACGCAAAAAGCCTGCTGGGCGGCACTCTGGTAATGACCCCGCTAAATGGTGCCGATGGGCAGATTTACGCAGTGGCCCAAGGGGCGATCATCGCGGGCGGCGTATCGGCGGATGGTCAGGCCGCAAAGGTTGTGCAAGGCGTGCCGACGGCCGGAGTTATTCCCTCGGGCGGCCGAGTGGAACGGGAAATTGATTTCGATTTTACCCAATTGAAATCTTTGCGTTTGGCCCTGCGCGTGCCGGACTTCACGACAGCGGCACGGATTGAGACAGTCATCAACCACGAATATGGTCGCCAAGTTTCCGAGATGCTGGATTCCGGGACAGTGTTACTCGACCTTACGGCGACCGGCACCCGTTCACCGGCGCATGTGATCAGCCGGATCGAAGGGTTGGAGGTTGAGCCCGAAACGCGGGCCAGAGTGGTGGTCGATCAACGCTCGGGCACCATCGTGATGGGTGAAGATGTACGGATCAGCAAGGTGGCGGTGGCACAAGGCAATCTGACCTTGCGGATCGAAGAAGCCCCGATGGTGGTTCAACCCAACCCGTTTTCAGAAGGGCAGACCATAGTCGTGCCGCGAAGCTCGGTCGGAATCGAAAACGCCCCGGGCACCGGGCTGGCCGAGATCAAGGGCGGCACTTCCCTATCCGAAGTCGTGGCAGGACTGAATGCACTTGGAGTTGCACCCCATGACATGATCGACATTTTGAAAAGCATCAACGCAGCCGGCGCGCTGCATGCTGAGTTTTTGGTGAATTAGGATCAGATCCCAAAAGGAATCGACTGGACACGCGAGCTAGCGTTCAGCGCTTTCATACAGATGTCATGCGTACCGTCGGTGGATTCACAACTGTCTTGCCCGTTAACCAAAAGGCGCGATATGTCAGCACATTTCATATTCGGAAGATCGAACTGGACCACACGCGTCTTGTTCAATGGCAATTGACCGAATTCCAGAACAAGAATCGCAGACACCACCCCCGTGGCATCGAAGGCCGCAACCTCATAGCCGTTTTGCGTAAGCGCAATTCCGGTATTGTTGGTTGCAACAAAGGTCAACCGGCACGCATCCGCAACATCGGTGGCGATATTCAATTCCAGCTCGAAATTCCCGCTCTCAGCCCAAGCAGAGGGCGCAAAGCCGAACAACAACCCGCAAACGGCTCCCAAATGCGCCGCATGCCGTAACGGATTTGAATGAATCACAGCAGTACCCTCTTGGCTGAAAAAACTTTGGCGCACATCTGAGCCAAGGTTGCCCCTTGCAAGTGGTATCTGTCAACCATCTGCTATTGAAAGGCGCCAATCATCCACGGAACGCGAATGATTTTCTTGGGCCGTGCTGGACTCGCCGGTTCAGAAACCAGTGTGATAC
>CBDUEF010000366.1:0-3348 GCA_965366095.1 uncultured Cypionkella sp.
TTTCAGCCCCGGCGCGCAGCCGAGCCTTCACGACGCTATGGATCAACAAGCCGTATGAGGCGATCAGCAGCACCTCGAAGAACACAAACAGATTGAACGCATCCCCGGTCAGGAACGCGCCGTTCAGCCCCATCAGTTGAAACAGGAACAGCGCATGAAAATGCTTGCCGCGCCCATCCCAGCCGGTGCCGATCACATAGATCACCACGGCGATCGACAAGAACGCGCTTAACATCAGCATCAACGCCGACAGGCGGTCCAAGATCAGAACGATCCCGAAAGGCGCGGGCCAGTTGCCCAGAAAATAGCCCTGCGCGCCGCCCGCGCTGGCCTGCATCAACAGCATGCCCGCAATTGCCGCCAGCGCCAAAGCCCCTGTCACCGACACCACGCGCTGCGCCCAAAGATCATTCTGCGCCAGCAAGATCAGCAATCCGGCCAGCACCGCAGGCAGAACAATCGGGGCAACAATCAGATGGTTCATGATTGCTCCTCGGTCTCATCGACGCTGTCATCGCCCGATTCCAGAAAAGACCCAAGCGCCATCAGCACGATCACCGCTGTCATGCCAAAGCTGATCACAATCGCCGTCAGCACCAAGGCCTGCGGCAAGGGATCGGTGTAGCCTGTCGCTGCCTTGTCGATGATCGGCGGCAGGCCGGGGGCCAAACGCCCGGCGGCAAAGATGAACACATTCACCGCGTAAGATAGCAGCGACAGCCCCAAAATCACCGGAAAACTGCGCCGCCGCAGCACCAGATAGATCCCGCCCGCCGTCAGCAACCCGATCAACCCCGCCAGCATCGCCTCCATCAGCGCACCTCCTCGGGCGCGCTGGCCTCAACCAGCGGAATGTCAAAGGCGGTGGTCGCCACCCGCTCGCCGCCGCGCTGCGCCATGCGCGACAGCGAGAATAGCGCCAGCAGCACCGCGCCCAAAACGCACAGGAACACGCCCAGATCGAACAGCGCTGCCGTCGCCACCTCAAACTCCTCAAGCGGCCAGAGATGGATATAGCCGTAATTCGAGGTTAGAAACGGTCGCCCCGCCACCCATGAGCCCAACCCGGTGGCCGAAGCCACCAGCACGCCAAAACCGATCAAAGAGTGGTAATCCACCCGCTTGCGCGACTGCGTCCAACCATGGCCCGAGGCCAGATATTGCATCACAAAGGCAATCGCAAAGATCAGCCCGGCGATAAAGCCCCCGCCCGGCAGGTTATGGCCCCGGAAATAGATATAGGTGCCGACCATCATCGCAATCGGCAGCATCAGCCGCGTTGCCACAACCAGCATCACCGGATGCCTGTCACCCGCCCGCTGCAGCCCGATATGACGCGCGAGCAGCCGCTCATTGGCGCTGCCCGAGGTCAGCAAGGCCTCGGACAAGGCATAGATCACCAGCGCCGCGATCCCCAGCACGATGATCTCGCCGTAAGTGTCAAAGCCCCGGAAATCCACGATGATCGTATTCACCGCATTGGTGCCGCCCGCGCCGGGTTTCGATTGCGCCAGATGGAATTCAGAAATCAGCGGGAACACCGCGTCGCGCATCATCAAGGCATAGGCCAGCGCCGCCACCGCGCCCCCGGCGGTCAGGGCGATCAAACCATCGCGCACGCGGATCATCGCGCTGGTCTCCAGCGGCGTCGATTTCGGCAGGAAATTCAGCGCCAGCAGCATCAGCACCACCGTCACCACCTCAACCGTGATCTGCGTCAGCGCCAGATCCGGCGCCGACATATAGGCAAAGCCCAGCGAGATCACCAATCCCACAACCCCCACCAGCAACAGCGCCATAAGCCTTTGCCGATGCAGCACAATCGCGGCCATCAGCGCCGCTGTCAGCAACACGCCCATCACCATCGGCGTGAACTCAACCGGAGTCATCTCGCGGGTGACAGGCCCCATTGCCGCGCCCTGAAACGCATGAAGCCCCAGCCCGGTGATCGCGACCACAGCCACTGCCAGCGCCCGCGCCAGCCGATCATTCTGCACCCCATGCGCGACCGAATGGCCCAAGGCCACCAGCCCGGCAATCACCGCCTCAAACACCAGTTTGGCCTCGATCAACCCAACCGCCTGCCAAAGTGCGACCATGCGGCCATACAGCCCCAGCACCACAAAACCACCGCCAAAAGCCAGCAGTGACATCCACAGCGCCGGGCTTTCCAAGCCATGCCAGAGCTTGATCTTGGCATGAACCGCCTCACCCGTCACCGCACTGGCCGCCGCATCCACCAGCCATCTGGCACTGGTCATCGGCATCACGCCAATCGCCACCACCATCGCAACCAGCAGCGCCGGTGCGGCCCACAATCCAATCCCCGGATCATGCGGCATTGTCGGGTAATCATCGCGCAGCGGCCCGAAAAACCCATGCCCGATAAAGCGCAAGGAATAGGCGACGGACAGCAAGGCACCACCCACAGCCACCAGCGGGATCAACCAGTGCAGCCCCAGCCAAGCCGTATGCGCGGCTTCTTCCAGCATCATTTCCTTGGACAAAAACCCGTTCAACGGTGGCACCCCGGCCATCGACAGCGTCGCAATCAGTGCCAGCGCAAAGGTGATCGGCATCACATGGCGCAGGCCGCCCAAACGGCGGATGTCGCGGGTGTGGGCCGCATGGTCTACGATCCCGGCCACCATGAACAGCGCTGCCTTGAAGGTGGCGTGACAGATGATATGCAACACCGCCGCAATTGCCCCGGCCTTGGTGCCCAGCCCCAACAGAAAGGTGATCAGCCCCAGATGGCTGACGGTGGAATAGGCCAGAATCGCTTTCAGATCATCTTTGAACAGCGCCACCTTGGCGGCAAAAGCCATGGTGAACAGGCCCGTGCCGGCCACGATCAGGAACCACGCATCCGTTCCCGCCAGCACCGGCCACATCCGCGCCATCAGGAACAACCCGGCCTTCACCATCGTCGCCGAATGCAGATAGGCCGAAACCGGAGTGGGCGCGGCCATCGCCTGCGGCAGCCAGAAATGGAACGGAAACTGCGCCGATTTGGTAAAGGCCCCGATCAGGATCAGGATCAGCGCGGGCAGATAATAGGGGCTGGCCTGAATGGCGTCCTTTTGCGTCAGAATATCACTCAGATCATAAGATCCCGCGATAGCGCCCAAAATCAGCATCCCCGCGATCATCGCAAGGCCACCAGCACCTGTCACCGTCAGCGCCATCCGCGCCCCGGCCCGGCCCTCGGGCAGATGCTTCCAATAGCCGATCAGCAGAAAGGAAGATAGCGAGGTCAGCTCCCAAAATACCAGCAACATCAGGATGTTGTCAGACAGCACGATCCCCAACATCGCGCCTTGGAACAGCATGAGATACGTGTAGAAC
>CBDUEF010000367.1:0-3344 GCA_965366095.1 uncultured Cypionkella sp.
GATCGAATATCAGCCGCCCCGGCGCAATGTGCCGGGGTGGCATCACCGATTTGCCATTTGGCAGGTACAGAGGGGTCGAATGCGGGAGAGTGCAGGATCGTACGTTAAGCTCCTAGAACCTGTTTGCCGTAGTCGCGGAGATTTCCTTTAGGGTCGACGTATCGATAGAGGGTGACCGGGCGTATCCCGAGTTCCTTGCACAGCTCAGCGACGCTGGTATCCCGGTTGGCCATCGCGGCTTGCGCCACCCGAACCTGAGCTTTGGTCAGGGCGAACTTTCGGCCGCCCTTTCTGCCCCGCGCACGGGCAGCTTGCAGGCCCGCCATGGTGCGTTCGCGGATCAGCTCGCTTTCAAACTCGGCAAGGGCTGCGAAGATACCGAACGACAGCCTGCCCGCTGCGGTGGTTGTGTCGATCTGTGCGCCCTGACCTGTCAGCACCTTCAGGCCGATGCCACGCTCGGACAGCATGCTCACGGTCCTGACCAAGTGATGCAGGCTGCGCCCGAGCCGGTCGAGTTTCCAAACCACCAGCACATCGCTCGTCCGCAACGCCTTGAGGCAGGCCTCCAGCCCGGGGCGGTCATCCTTTTTGCCCGAAGCTTGATCGGAATAAATTTGGCCCTCGGGTACGTCGGCGGTATTCAGGGCATCGATTTGAAGATCAAGCGACTGGCTGCCATCGGCTTTGGAGACGCGGGCATAGCCGATCAGCATGTTTCACAAACGTTCGTTTGCGATGCTGGCACCTTGCCTGTGCATTCTGCCATTGAAGTTGTTCCTTATCCCATATCACAAACAAATATAGATAATGGCCTCTGTGAAAGCAAAAGAAACATGGCGCATCGCACCATTCTGACGGAGCGCCAACGAGCCGCTCTCTTCAATCTGCCAAGCAATGAAGCCGCACTGCTTCGGCACTACACGCTGGCCGACGACGACATCGAACACATCCGCGCGCGACGGCGATCACAGAACAGGCTTGGGTTTGCCTTGCAGCTTTGCGTCTTTCGCTACCCCGGCCGCCTGCTGACCGCCGAAGACGTCATCCCGGCGGCGGTGATAAAGTTCATTGCAGCCCAACTTGGCATGCAAGCCGCTGATCTGGAAGGCTACGCCGTCCGGGAAGAGACCCGTCGTGATCATCTCATCGAACTTCGGGCCATTTACGGTTACAAGATGTTCACCGGACGGGGTGCCCGTGACCTCAAGGCTTGGCTTGAAGCCGAGTCAGAAGCCGCGCGTTCCAACGAGGATCTGGCACGCCGGTTCGTTGGGGAGTGCCGACGCACCCTGACCATCCTGCCGGGGGTGTCGGTTATTGAACGGCTTTGTGCTGACGCGCTTGTTGCCGCCGAACGCCGGATCGAGGCCCGCATCGTCGAGCGCCTCGATGCCAGGATGAGGACCAAACTCGATGCCCTGCTGTCCGAGACCGTGGATGGCGGCATCAGCCGGTTCATTTGGTTGCGCCACTTCGAGGTGGGCAAGAACTCGGCCGATATGAACCGCGTGCTGGATCGGCTGGAATTTCTACAGGGGCTTGGGTTATCAACTGCCGCCCTTGATGGTATCCCACCGCATCGGGTCACCCGTCTTCGCCGACAAGGGGAGCGCTACTTCACGGACGATCTGCGCGACATTTCCGATGAGCGGCGGCTGGCTATTCTTGCTGTCTGCGCCCCGGAGTGGCAAGCCGCCATTTCCGACACCGTGGTGGAAACCCATGACCGTATTGTGGGCAAGACTTGGCGCGAGGCGAAGACGCTGTGCGATATTCGCATCACCGATGCCAAAGGCGCACTGCATGACACATTACGCGCCTTCTCGGGCTTGGGTGCGGCTCTCCTTGAAGCGCGCGGCGACGGTGCTCCCCTTGAAGCGGCGATTGCCACGGCGTGCGGATGGAACGATCTCGAAGGCCTTGTCGCTACTGCCATGCAGTTGACAGACACAATGGCGGCGGATGCTTTGGCTTATGTCGGCCAAGGCTACCATCGGTTCAGGCGCTACGCCCCGCGCATGTTGCGGGCGCTCGATATTCAGGCGGCACCTGTGGCCGCGCCGCTGATCGTCGCCGCGCAGCTTGTTGTTGCAGGCTCGCAGGCTTTGGATAGGCCGACAATCTTTCTACGCCGAGGCTCAAAATGGCACCGTCATCTTCAGGCCAAAGATCCCGGCGATCATCGGCTTTGGGAAGTGGCGGTCCTGTTCCATTTGCGCGAGGCCTTTCGTTCCGGCGATATTTGGCTGACCCATTCCCGGCGTTATGCTGATCTGAAGAATGCCCTCGTGCCGATTGCTGCTGTTCAAACAACACCTCGACTGGTCGTGCCTTTCGATCCGGCAGATTGGCTGGCAGACCGCAAGACTCGCATGGCACAGGCATTGGAACGCTTGGCCGCTGCCGCTAAAGCAGGCGCCATTCCGGGCAGCAGTATCGAAGACGGTTCCCTGAAAATCGAGCGGTTGAGCGCCGCCGTCCCCGCCGAAGCTGAAGACCTCGTCCTGGACCTGTACAAGCGATTGCCAGATATCCGGATTACCGATCTCTTGTTGAAGGTAGATGATGCGACGGGTTTTACCGAAGCCTTCACCCACATCCGCACCGGGGCACCCTGCACTGACAAGATCGGCCTGCTGAATGTCCTGTTGGCCGAAGGGCTAAATCTTGGTCTGAGTAAAATGGCCGAAGCCACGGATACACATGACTATTTCCAGCTATCGCGCCTGTCCCGCTGGCATGTCGAAAGCGATGCGCTCAACCGCGCACTGGCCATGGTGATCGAGGCGCAATCTGCCCTGCATATGGCCCGGTTCTGGGGTGCGGGCGTCACCGCTTCCAGCGACGGGCAGTTTTTCCCGACCACCCGCCAAGGTGAGGCGATGAACCTGATCAATGCCAAATATGGCAATGAGCCGGGGCTCAAAGCCTATACCCACGTCTCTGATAAGTTCGGGCCCTTCGCCACCCAGACCATTCCAGCGACGGTCAGCGAAGCCCCTTACATCCTTGATGGTCTGCTGATGAACGACACCGGTCGCAATATCAAAGAGCAGTATGCTGACACCGGCGGCTTTACTGACCACGTCTTTGCAGTCACCGCTCTCTTGGGCTTCCAGTTCATTCCCCGCATCCGCGATCTGCCCTCCAAGCGGCTTTATGTCTTCGACCCGGCCAGCATCCCAAAGGAATTGAAGGGCCTGATCGGCGGCAAAATCAGAGAAGGCATCATCACCGCCAACTGGCCAGACATCTTGCGCAGCGCCGCCACCATGGTCGCGGGTGTGATGCCGCCCAGCCAACTGCTGCGCAAGTTTGCAGCCTACCCCCGCCAGCATGCG
>CBDUEF010000368.1:0-3339 GCA_965366095.1 uncultured Cypionkella sp.
GGTCGACATGATATTTCTTCTCCCTTTTCGTCTTTTCTCGGGAACCAAACGCGCAGCTTCCGCGTTTGGTTCCAACAAGAATGGCATGCAGGCAAAAAATATGTATTCTGACGAGATGGACAAGAAACCCAAGGACTCGATCAAGCGGCAAATTGATGAGAACCTCAAGCGGATCTATGACGAGACGCTGAACGAAGAGGTGCCGGATCGATTTAAGCAGCTTTTGGAGCAGCTTCGCCAGAAAACCGATGGTGACGCGCCATGAAGGGCGGTTCCGTTGACATCCGCGAAGAGCTGCCGCGATATCTGAAACCGCTGCGCGCCTTTGCCGTCAGTTTGACGCGCAACATCGCCGAAGCGGATGATCTGGTGCAGGACACCATCGTCAAAGCCTGGACCAATATAGAAAAATTCGTGCCCGGAACCAATATTCAGGCCTGGTTGTTTACCATTTTGCGCAACACCTATTATTCGTCTTTACGCAAGCGTCGGCGTGAAGTGCCTGATCCCGATGGCATCCATGCCCAAGGGTTGTTTGTAAAACCCGACCATGACGGCACACTGGCTTACGCTGAGTTTCAGCGTGCCTTTGATCAGTTGTCAGACGAGCACCGCGAGGTCTTGGTGCTGGTGGGCGCGTCTGGGTTCAGTTGTGAAGAGGCCGCACAGATGATGGGGGTGGCTGTGGGCACCGTCAAAAGCCGCACCTCACGGGCGCGAAAACGCTTGGCCGAGTTGATGGGACTTGCCGAAGGCGAGCAGGTGCTAGACGGCCTTGACAAGGCCACCAGCGGCGTGTCGGGACGCTCAGGGATGCAGGCCGCTTGATGGGAACGCCCGCGGCCCCGTTTTTTTCCCGCCTGCCGGTGCGGTTTGCGGTGATGCTGGCGCTGGCGCTGGTGCCGATTGGCGTGCTTGCGGTGATCCAGACCAATGCGCTGCGCCGCGAAGTCACCGCTTCGGCCGAGGCTGCGATGATGGGCGCCACCCTGCGCGCCGCCGACGAAGTGACCGCTGTAATTTTGCGCACGCGGGGGATTACGGCCGGTTTGGCCGAGGCCGTTGTGCCGCTGATTGCAGATGATGCGGCCTGTTCCGCGCTGATGCGGCAAATCGCGGCTGCGGAACCTCTGGCGTCTTTGGTCGGGTTCTTTCCGGTGGATGGCAAGATGCGCTGCTCGTCTTCGGGGAAGGCCGTTGATTTTTCCGGCAGCCCTTTGTTTGCCGAGGTGATAGCGGCCAAAGAGCCGCATTTTGTTGTGAACCGCTATGCGCCAATCTCTGGCACCTCGGTTCTGGGCATCTCAAATCCGGTGCGCGACGCCGACGGGCGCTATCTGGGCTATGTGTCGATTTCGGTGCCCCATACCGCATTGGACGCCCTGCGCGAAGACCGCAGCATTTTTGGCAAATATGACCAAAGCCTGCTGTCCTTGTGGACCTTTGACCGGGACGGCACGCTGCTGACCTCAAGCGACGATCTGACCGCCGCTCAAAGCCAGATTCCGTCGTCGCGGACGCTGTCGGGCCTGGTCAATACCAATGGCGAGGTGTTTGAGGATGTGGCGGTGAACGGCGAGGCAAGCACCTATGCTGTGGTGCCGGTGGTGGCGGGTGATCTATATCTGATGAGCCGATGGGAAAATGCGGTGACACATCAGACGGGCTTGGCGGGGTTATTGGCCTATTTGCCGACCTTGATGATGTGGCTGGCGGGGTTGACGGTTGCGATTGCGGCTTCAGAGCGGTTGGTGACGCGGCATGTGCGGGTGCTCAACCGCTCGATCCGCAGCTTTGCCAAAGGTGATCGCAGGTTGGCCGACATCAAACTTGACGATGCCCCGGCTGAATTGCGCCAATTGGGCGAGGCCTATTTAAGCATGACCGAAGAGATCACCCATGGCGAGGCCCGCATGGAGGACACCTTGCACAGAAAAAGGGTGCTGCTGCGCGAGGTGCATCATCGGGTCAAGAACAACCTGCAACTGATTGCGTCGATCATGAACATCCAGATGCGCAAGGCCACCAGCCCCGAGGCAAAACTGCTGCTGAAGGGATTACAGGATCGCGTGATGAGTCTGGCAACAATCCACCGGGGCCTTTATCAGACCTCGGGGATGACGGATGTGGATGCAAAGGAACTTTTCACTGATATCGTGCGACAGATCACTTCGATGTCAACCGGCGGAGATCGAAACTTTCGGGTGGTGACGGACATTGACCAGATCCGGCTTGTGCCCGATCAGGCGGTGCCGTTGTCCCTGTTCATGACTGAGGCTCTGACCAATGCAATCAAACATTCGGTTGGAACCCGCCTGGAGCCGACAGTGATTGATCTGCGGTTGAAACGCACCCAAGACAGGGGTGCGACGCTTGAGATCGGCAACTGCCTTGCCAACCTCGGCGGGGCAAGGGCAGATCTGACACTCGCGCCCCGGACCGAGGCGATGAACACCGGGTTGGGCAACCAGTTGCTTACCGCATTTGCCCAGCAGTTGAGCGGGCAGTTGGATCAAGGAGCAGAGGCTGGCAACTATATTGTGCGGTTGCGGTTTCAGGTAACTCCGCTGGCCGATGCCGAGCATGCCCCTGACGACGGCTTAGCGGAGGGCACCAGCGAAGGGCCTTAGGAACCGGTTTGGCAGATCGCGCCTTTCGCGCCTGCAAGCAGCGATTTTTGCAAGAAAAAACCGCCGACCTAAGGAATGATTGGCCGATCAAGGGAACGGTTTGCCCCTTGCCTGCGTTACTTAACCAGTCTGGCGCGAGACGCGCCCCATTGGAAGGAGACTGACATGAACTGGGATCAAATCGAAGGAAAGTGGAAGCAGGTCAAGGGCAAGGCCGTCGAAAAATGGGGCGACCTGACCAATGACGAGTTGGACCGAGTGGCCGGCAAGCGCGATCAGATGATCGGGCTGGTGCAAGAGAAATATGGCCATGCCAAAGCCGAGGCCGAGCGTCAGGTTGATGAGTGGACCCGAGGGCTTTAGGGCGGCAGTAACAAAATCGTCGAACCGGGGGCGTGCCATTGGCGCGCCCCTTTTTGATTCTGCGGCGGCCCTGTGCCGGGATCAGCCGTCCGCATCCGCCGATTAAATCGGGAACCGTCCCCCAAGTTATGCGTTGATTTGATATGGAAACCCGCGACCCTGCTTGTCCAACTGAAAGGAAAAAACCATGCTTACCTGGGCCCTTACCTTCCTTGTCATCGCGCTAATTGCTGGCGCTCTTGGCTTCGGCGGCATCGCCGGCGCATCTGCCGGGATGGCGCAAATCCTCTTCTTTATCTTTATCGTTCTGTTCGTTGTGGCAATGATCGCACGAGCCGTCCAAGGC
>CBDUEF010000369.1:0-3338 GCA_965366095.1 uncultured Cypionkella sp.
TTCGCGGCTTGGGCCGAGGGCCGCACCCAGCTTCGTCTGGAATATTTCTACCGCGAGATGCGTCGCAAACATGGCATCTTGATGAACGGTGACGACCCGATCGGCGGCCAGTGGAATTGCGACAGCGAAAATCGCAAATCCCCGCCCAAAACCCTGGTCGTGCCAGCGCCCTTTCGCGCGGATGTCGATCCGATCACCCAAGACGTGATCGCGCTGGTGAGCAGGCATTTCCCCGACCATTTCGGCGATATTCACCCGTTTCCTTTCGCCGTGACCCGCGAGGCGGCGCTGCAAGCCCTGGACATGTTTGTCGATGAGCGACTGAGCCTTTTTGGCGACTATCAAGATGCGATGATCCAAGAAGAGCCTTGGATGTATCACAGCCACATCGGGCTCTATCTCAACTGCGGCCTGTTGACCCCGATGGAGTGTATCAGGCGCGCCGAGGCGGCCTATCATGACTGCCGCGCGCCGCTGAACGCCGTGGAAGGCTTTATACGTCAGATATTGGGCTGGCGCGAATATGTGCGCGGGATCTATTGGCTGAAAATGCCCGACTACAAGGCGATGAACGTCCTTGAGGCCAAGCGCCCCTTGCCTGATTTTTACTGGACGGCAGACACGCAGATGAACTGTCTGCGCCAGTGCATCACCGAGACCAAGCGACACGCCTACGCCCATCACATCCAGCGGTTGATGGTTTTGGGCAACTTTGCCTTAATCGCGGGGCTGGACCCAGATCAGGTCAATGAATGGTATCTTTTGGTCTATGCCGATGCCTATGAATGGGTCGAATTGCCAAACGTGAGCGGAATGATCCTGTTCGCGGATGGCGGCGTGATGGCGTCAAAACCCTACGCGGCGAGCGGCGCCTATATCAACAAAATGTCGAATTACTGCCAGTCTTGCCGCTACAGCCCCACGGTAAAAAACGGCCCCAAAGCCTGCCCGTTCAACTATCTCTATTGGGACTTTATCGACCGTAACGCAGCCAAACTGCGCGGCAATCCCAGAATGGGGTTCATTTACACAAGCCTTGATCGCATGGCCGACGAGCGACGACATGCGATCCGCGCCGACACTGACAGGTTTTTCAAAGCGATCGCGGCACATGAAAAAGTCTGACCTGCCCCAGAAGATATGCCCGGTCTGCGCGCGCCCCTTTAACTGGCGCAAGAAGTGGGAAAAGGTTTGGGATGAGGTGCGCTATTGCTCGGCCAAATGCCGCGGCACACGAACACCGACAGCAGCACGCAACGCCGACCGATAAGCGGCAGGACCTTCATCGTTGCGGCAAACGGTCCGAGGCTGTTGCAATTCCTGCCCGGCGTTACAACATCGATAGGGACCAAGGAGTATCACATGCGCCTTATGAAATTGCGCGGGCTGGCGCTGGTTGCCACACTGCTTGCTCCAACCCTTAGCCTTGCCGAGGACGCCATGATCAAGTTTTCTCTGTCTGAGCCCACCCGCTGGGATTACTTCAGCGATCAGGTTATGGGAGGGGTGTCGGAAGGCAAGGTAACCTTCGAGGTGGTTTCGGGGCTCCCCATCCTGCGGTTGACCGGCCATGTCAGCACGGCCAACCGGGGTGGTTTCATTCAGGCCCGAACCAAGCTGGACCAGCCGTTACCCGACACAGCACAGGGTATTATTCTGGACGTGCGCGGCAATTCGCAGCCCTATTATGTTCACCTTAGGACCAAATGGACTGTTCTGCCTTGGCAATTGTATCAGGCCAAATTTGATACGACAGAAGCGTGGCAAGAGGTGCGCATTCCGTTCGCGGCATTTACACCATACGGTGGGCTTTTGCGCCCCACATTCAAGATTTCAGACCTGCGCAGTGTCGCCGTCGTTGCTTTTGGTCAGGACTACGACGCAGACCTGTCCGTCCGCGCCATCGGAGTGTATTGATCGAGGTTAATTTTTGCCAAATAGAAATCTAAAGGCGCGCTGGAACGACGATTTCATTCCCTATCGTCCCCCCTTTCCTCAGCGGTCAGGCTATGTCCAATAGCAGATTTTCTCCGCCTAAAGGCGCGTCAAAACCCGGATTCTGCGCCTTTCATTGAACGACGAATTCTAGGTAGCTGCGTGAGAGAGATTAAGGGCACCTACGGGTCGGAATCTGCCCAACCTCTGCCCCGGTCACGCCGACTCAGTGGAAAGACCAGCCAAATCCGCCGGAGGAAAATCCAGCATATCTGCCAACTGAACCATCGAAGTGGCCGATGCGATGGGGCCCGTGAGCCCGGGCTGCGCCGCCACCAGCCCGTGCCACTTACAGCGAATTTGCCCCGTGCCACGCAGCCATTATATTGGGCGCATCAGGAATATGGAGCCCGCGCGGTGCCCTATAGCTTTTCAAACCGACCCACACGCCTCAAGGTTGTTCGATCTTGTCAAGAATGGCAACATTGAGCCAACGGATTTGAACCTCGCCTCGCAGCCCCGCCTTTGTTGCAGGGTCCGACGCTAAAATTGCTTCGGCCTCTTCGCGTGTTTCAACGTCCAGCAACAGAACGCTCCCGTTCTTGGTCACTTTATCGTCTTCGCGAAGACTACCCGCGACCAAAATCGTTGCGCGGTTTTCCAACTCGAATTGCCACATCGCATCCATTATGCGCTGATCGGCGCGGATAGCCGGCCCAGTCTCGCTGTCGTTTGCAATCACAAGCCACGCCATTGGTGCAATCCTTTTCACGATATTTCACCCACCAATTACTATGCGCAACAGGGTAGGTATGGCAGCCCCCTTATGACCAATAGGTTGCTGACCGCGCGTTTCGGCTAACCAGTCAGCAGATCGGTAATGACCCTAACAATCGGAGGCATTCTTCACTGAATGGCGTTTGGTTGCCTAAGGATGTTCAGTTTGCCGAGAGATAATCAGCAGAGACGTAACCCTTCACATGAGGCGATGCCGTCAGTGTCACATGGCACCAAAGCTGTCCGACCTCTGTTACGCAGGCGCCGCGCGTAAGACGGGTTCCATCTGGCAAGCCCACGATCACTTTGTATCCAAGCCCTGGTCCTGCCCGCAGTTTCAGTAGATCATCCGGTCCGGCACCTTTGACCACGGTGCTGCTTCCAGGCATTTGCGCACAGCTGGAAATGAGCGACAGAGCGAGAAGAGCTGGAAAGGCGATGTTGCGCATGTCTGGTTCCCGTGCGTTTTTCTTATACTAGACCAACGTCAGACCAGATCACAGGCCGATGACTCTGGACTTCGTCGATCACCGACATATTTCGGCAAAACGCATCGACAATCTCGGTAAATTCAATATGGCGTTGCCAATGAACCCAGGCCGCCGCGCTCATTCGTGCTTCCCAAG
>CBDUEF010000370.1:0-3326 GCA_965366095.1 uncultured Cypionkella sp.
TCGAACGGGCCAGCGGCATCTATGGCTATGATAACTTCATCTGCGACACCTCGGGCTCGATCTGCGAGGTGGTCAATGCCGATGATCCCGCTGATCCGGTGATGAAATCCCTGTCCGAAAACCTGCTGCCGGTCTGGATCGAAGGCTCGCCGGAACACCGTGCCGAGTTGATCCGCCGCTTTGACCGTGCGCCCAAGCCAATGTATTATCAGCCTGATTTCCTGTCTCAGGTCTGGGCAGAATACCTTGCCCAAGAAGGCAAACCCGCCACCCTCGTCGATCCCGATGCCTTCTTGCGCTTTGGCTATGCCCGGCTTTTGGAACATCGCGTCCCGCGCTACCGCGCGATGGCGCAATGGGGCGTCACCATCACCGCCGCCGAAGTGGCCAAAATCAAAAGCCAGCCAGACCTGATCACCCTGATCGCCGCCGCCATTGATCGCAAAGCCCAAGGATAACCCAATGCCCATCACCCTGCCCACCACCCTGCCCGCCTTTGACGTTCTGTCGAACGAGGGCGTCATGGTGATGTCGCCAGAGCGGGCAAGCGCACAGGAAATCCGCCCCCTGCGGATTGCCCTGCTGAACCTGATGCCCAAGAAAATCCAAACCGAAAACCAGTTTGCCCGCCTGATCGGCGCCACGCCCTTGCAGATTGATCTGTCGCTGATCCGCATGACCGAGCACCTCACCAAAAACACCGCCGCCGAGCATATGGAGGCGTTTTACCGCCCCTTTGCCGATGTGGCGGCCTCGGGTGAAAAGTTTGACGGGCTGATCATCACCGGCGCGCCGATCGAGCATCTGCCGTTTGAAGAGGTCACCTATTGGCCCGAACTGGTGCAGGTGATGGATTGGACCCAAAGCCATGTGCATTCCACCTTTGGCGTCTGCTGGGGGGGCATGGCGATGATCAACCATTTCCACGGCGTGAAAAAGCACATGCTCGATCACAAGGCCTTTGGCTGTTTCCGCCACCGCAACCTTGCCGCCACCTCGCCCTATCTGCGCGGCTTTTCCGATGATTTCGTGATCCCGGTCTCGCGTTGGACCGAGATGAAACAGGCCGAGATCAACGCCGCAACCGGCCTGAAAACCCTGCTTGGAAGTGATGAGGTCGGCCCTTGTCTGGTCGAGGATCCCAGCCACCGCGCGCTTTATATCTTCAACCATTTTGAATATGACAGCGACACGCTGAAACAGGAATACGACCGCGACGTTGCCGCCGGCACGCCGATCAATGTGCCAGACAACTACTACCCAAACAACAATCCAGCCCTAACTCCTCTGAATCGCTGGCGCAGCCACGCGCATCTGCTTTACGGCAACTGGATCAACGAGATTTATCAAAGCACCCCCTATGACCTTGGCAAAATTGGCACTTAGCCTTGGCCTGATTGCCGCGTTTTGGGCGGGCTTTGCGCTCTACGTTCAGCAGCGCGCCGCGCGGCATGAGGCCCGGATAGACGCGCGCTTTGCGCCGCAGGGCAGATTTGTCAGCATTGATGGCGCGCGGGTACACTATCTGGAACAGGGCGCGGGAGAGGCGATTGTCCTGATCCATGGCGCTTCGGGCAATGCATTGGATCTAGCCACGCCGCTTATGGCAGAGCTGGCAAAAACCCATCGCGTCATCGCCTTTGATCGTCCGGGTCTTGGCTGGTCCGATCCAATCCCCAATGAGGCCAGCCTGACCGCCCAGGCGCTGCACCTTGCCAAAGCGGCCCAGGCAATTGGCGTGCAAAACCCGGTGCTTGTCGGCCAAAGCTATGGCGGCTCGGTCGCCTTGGCTTGGGCGCTCGAGGCCTGCTTGCCGCCACGCGCGCTGGTGCTGATCTCGGCGCCTTCGCTGCCCTGGCCGGGGAAGTTGGACATCTGGTATCGGATCACAACCACCGCATTCGGCCGGGCCGTCGCCCTGCCTTTGGCAACCGCCTTCCTGCCGCAAAGCTATCTCGACACCACCATCACCGGAATTTTCGCGCCCGATGCGGTGCCCGAAGCCTATAGCAAAACCATCGCTGCGGCTTTGGCCCTGCGCCGCGCCAGCTTGCAGACCAATGTAATACAGGTGAACGGGTTGCGCGCTGAAGTTGTTGCGATGGCACCACGCTACAGCGAGTTGAGCTTGCCCCTCGAATTGCTGCACGGCATGGCGGATTCAATCGTCCCCGCCCGCATCCATTCCATTCCTCTGGCCGAACGCTTGCCGAATGCACGGCTGACGCTGTTCGAAACCACTGGCCATATGCCGCATTACAGCCATAGCGCCGCAGTTTTGGCCGCAATCGAACGCGCCGCATTGCGCTGAACGCGGCAATCGCCATAGTAAGGAAACCCTAGGGAGGATATCATGGACCTGCCATTTGACGGCGCGATCAGCAAATATTTCACCACCGGCGCCCCGAAAGACGTGCGCAAGATCATCGAGAAGGCCGACAAGAACGACATCCTGTCGAAAACCTACCCCTATCCCGAAGAGCTGAAGGGCAAAGAGTTCGACGCCGCGATGGCGCCGTTGCAGGTGCAACTGGTCCGTATGCAGGCGGATCTGCGCGAAACCGGCAAGCGGATGCTGGTGGTGTTTGAGGGGCGCGACGCCTCGGGCAAGGGCGGCACCATCTCGGCGCTGCATCAAAACCTCAATCCGCGCGTGGCCAATGTGGTGGCACTCTCCAAACCCACCGACCGCGAGGCGGCACAGTGGTATTTCCAACGCTATGTCGATTGGCTTCCCGCCAAAGGCGAAATCGCGATCTTTGACCGTTCCTGGTATAACCGGGCGATGATCGAGAAAGTGTTCAACTTTTGCACCGATGAACAGCGCGCCAAATTCTTCGATCAACTGCCCGCGTTTGAGAAGATGATCGTCGATGAGGGGATCATTCTGGTGAAAATCTGGCTAGAAGTCAGCCGCCCGGCGCAGCTTCAACGCTTTCTGGATCGCGAGAAAGACCCGCTGAAACAGTGGAAACTCTCCTCGATCGACATCGACGGTCTGCCGAAATGGGATGATTACACCGCCGTGATTGATGAGACGATGGAGAAATCACATTTCGTCTATGCGCCCTGGACGGTGATTCTGTCGGATGACAAGAAACGCGCCCGCCTCGCCGCGGTGCAAAAGGTGCTGACCGCGATTGAGTTCAACGGCAAGGATGCCAAAGCCATCGGCAAGATTGACGACAAAATCTGCGGCGGGCCGGGCCTCAGGCCCAAAAAGTGAAACGCGGCTATCATCACGGCAACCTGCGCCAGGCGCTGGTTGATGCCGCCCTTGATCTGATTGCCGATCAGGGCCCAACCGGCTTTACCCTGTCCGAGGC
>CBDUEF010000371.1:0-3321 GCA_965366095.1 uncultured Cypionkella sp.
GGACAGGCTCGACAGCACCAGTCCCGCCGCATAAAGCAACGCGCCCGCGATGATCGCCTTGCGGTCGCCAAAGCGTTCGGCGGCCGCGCCAAATAGCGGCTGTCCAAAGCCCCAAGCCAGATTTTGAATGGCGATGGCCAGCGAGAAATCCGAGCGCTGCCAGTTGAACTCGGCGGCGATGGGAATCTGGAACATCCCAAAACTGGCGCGGATGGCGAAGTTGAGCAAAAGGATCACGCAACCCGCGATCAGAACCGGAGTGAACAGCGGGGATTTGGTCATGGGGATTCCTTTGAGCAGGGGCGGATGATTGTTCCGCCAAATTGCCAAGGTCAAGCTGCAATCTGGCCCTGTTGCTGTGCCTTGCGGCGGTTTATGCTAGCGGTAACGCAAGGGAGAATACGATGGCGGAGTGGTGGCGCGGGGCGGTAACCTATCAAATTTATCCGCGATCCTTTCAGGATGACAATGGCGATGGCATTGGCGATCTGGCCGGGATCACGCGGCGGCTCGACCACATTGCCGGTTTGGGCTGTGATGCGATCTGGCTCTCGCCGTTTTTCACCTCACCCATGCTGGATATGGGCTATGACGTGGCCGATTATTGCAATGTTGATCCGGTATTTGGCAGCTTGACTGATTTCGATGCGCTGGTGGCGCGGGCGCATGATCTGGGCCTGAAGGTGATCATTGATCAGGTGATGAACCATTCCTCGGACCAGCATCCCGCTTTTGCCCAAAGCCGTAAGGACAGGGTGAACCCCAAGGCGGATTGGTATATCTGGCGTGATCCGAAACCAGATGGCACCGCACCGAACAACTGGCTTTCGGTGTTTGGTGGCCCGGCATGGACATGGGATGCGCGGCGCAAGCAGTATTACATGCACAGCTTTCTGGCGCAGCAGCCGGAATGGAACCTGCGTAACCCAGAGGTGCAGGATTACATGGAGTCGGTGCTGCGCTTTTGGCTGGATCGCGGTGTGGATGGGTTTCGATTTGATACGGTGAACTACTTTTTCAAGGATGCCCAGTTTCGCGATGATGCGGCGGATTACCGGGTGAAGCCGGTGGCCGAGGGCAATCCTTACGGCATGCAATATCATCTGTTTTCCAAGAACCAGCCGGAAAATCTGGCTTGGCTAGAGCGGATAAGGGCGGTGATGGACGCCTATCCCGGCACGGCAACGGTGGGCGAGGTGGGCGAAAGTCATCATGCCATTGCGATCATGGGGCAATACACGGCACCGGGGCGGCTGCATCAATGCTATTCGTTTGAGTTGATGGGGCAAGATTACTCGGCTGCGTTCTTTCGCACCAAGATCACCGAGTTCTTCAAAGGCGCGCCGGATGGCTGGCCGATGTGGGCGTTTTCCAACCATGACGTGATGCGGCATGTCTCGCGCTGGGCTGCGCATGGGGCCTCGAATGAGGCTTTGGCACGGCAAGCGGGGGCGCTGTTGCTCAGCCTGCAAGGCTCGATTTGCCTTTGGGAAGGCGAGGAATTGGGGCAGACGGATACCGCGCTGGGCTTTGAGGAATTGACCGATCCGCAGGGCATCGCATTTTGGCCCGAGCCGATGGGCCGCGACAATACCCGCACGCCGATGGTTTGGGACGGGTCGGTGAATGGCGGGTTTTCGGCGGGCAAGCCGTGGTTGCCGGTGAAGCCGCCGCAACTGGCGCGCAATGTGGCCGGGCAAATGGGCGTGGCGGGGTCGGTTTTGGAAAGCTATCGCGCGATGCTGGCGTTTCGCCGCGCGCAGGGGGCTTTGGTATCGGGGGATACGCGGTTTCTTGATGCACCCGAGCCGGTTTTGGCCTTTTGGCGCGGGGAGCAGGTGATCTGCGTTTTCAACCTGTCTGCCTTGGCGGTGGCGGTGAATATCAAAGGGCTTGGAACAGCGATGGGCCCCGCGCAGGGAATTGCGCGGGAAGGTGATGTGCTAAGCCTTGCCGGAAATGGCTATGGGTTCTTTGCCAAGGGTTAGAGTGGCTGCCACCAAACGCCAGCGGGCGGGATGGTTTGGCCAGCCCATTCGACCGGAATGGCGTTGTAGTTGAACAAGAAACGCATGGTCGGCGTGTCGCGGCGGCGCAGGCCTTCGGGCAGGGGATCGGTTTCGATGCCTGCGGTTTGGCACAAATCTATCAGGATGCGCGCGAAGGCCTCTTCGTCGGGCCAGCCGGCAAGGTAGTGCAGGTTGTTGGCGGCAACAATCGCGGGCCAGCCATCGGTTGCGGTCTCGATCACCAAAGCGCTGCCTTCAAGTTTCTCGCGCCAATGCAGGAAGTTGCCGCCCTGCGACAGGGGAACCGGCACATCAGGAGGCAGGCTTTCGACACGGGCAATGGTGGCATCCAGACCGGGAAGATTGGGCGGCAACGGGATTGGAGTGGCAAAATCGGGGGTTTTGCAATTGCTGCGCGGGCCGATCAGAGCAGTGCCTTGATAGGTTTGCAAGGCCGCAAGGAAAGGCGCGGATAGGGTGGCCACGCCGGGGGCCAAGACCAGCTTGTAGGCGGAAAGCTCGGCGCTATCGGGCGAGAGAATGTCGATGTTCAGGCCAAGACGGCGCAGGGCCTTGTAGGTTTCAAACACCAGCCGGAAATAACTGAAATCGCGGCCTTGGGGCTGGGTTTCCCACGCCCAAGCGGACGGGTAATCAAACATGAGGCCGACATTGGCGGGGCTGGGCTCAACATCGGGCATGGCGGCGAGTTCGGCGGCGACACTGGCGGCCTCGTCAAAGGCGGGGGCGGGGGCGCTATCGGGGCGCAACAGGCCTGCGTGCATCTGTTCTTGGGCAAAAGGTGCCTGACGCCAGCGAAAATAGCAGACAGCTTCGGCCCCATGGGCGAAGGCCTCCCACGCCCAAAGCCGGGCCATTCCGGGCAGGGGATCGGCGTTCCATGGCGCCCAATTCACCGGGCCGGGCTGTTGCTCCATGATCCACCAGCGGCCTTTGCCCACGGCACGATAAAGGTCGTGGTGGAAGGCCTGGAAATCGGGATCACCCTGGCGGACAAAGCGTTTGCGATGCTCGGGCGTGGTGTGCAGGCGGTCGGACAAAAAGCCCAAGGGGTAGGCATCCCAAGCGGCGATATCGAGATCGGCGGCGGTGGCGAAATGGTCGAAATCGGTGATCTGGCCCATGTAATTATGCGCGATGGGCGCGGCGGAGTGTTTGCGGATGATCTCGGTTTGCACGCGGTTGAAGGCCACAACCTCATCGCTGGCAAAGCGGCGGAAATCCATCACATGCGAGGGGTTGGGCTCGCAAACGGTCAGGTTTGGCAGCGCGATCTCGTCAAAGCTGGCGT
>CBDUEF010000372.1:0-3313 GCA_965366095.1 uncultured Cypionkella sp.
GGGTTGGAAATATGCATGTATTGCAGCGCGAAAGTGCCGCAATAGGTGCGTTTGACGATATCGATGATCTGGCGCATCGAGGCGGTTTCCAGACCCAGAACGTTGTCGATAAAGATCGGGCGGTCCAGGTCGGACTCGGCAAAGCCGTAAGAGGCGGGGTCAAGCTCGGGGTGGTTGGACTCGTCGCGCATGTTCAAAGGATCAAGATCGGCGGCAAGATGGCCCCGGATGCGGTAAGCGCGGATGATCATGATGGCGCGGATGGAATCCAACACCGCGCGTTTGATCTGCTCATCGGACACCGGCACGCCCATATCGGCGGCCTTGGCGGCGATTTTGGCCCCGGCGGCGCGGGCCTCTTTCGGCGGGGCCATCAGTGGCCATTCGCCGGTGAGCGCGCCGGTCAGATCATCCGAAGGCTCGGGCGGCCAATCCTTGCGGGCCCATGACGGGCCATCGGCGGCGCGTTTGGCGTCGCGCTCGCTGTCGCCCATGGCGCGGAAGAAATCCGCCCATTGCGCATCAACCGAGGCCGGATCAGCGGCATGGCGCGCGGCCAGCTGATCAATGTAATCAGCATTGGCCCCATCAAGGAAAGAGCCTGCGCGGAATTGGTCATTGGGGGATTGTTCGGTCATGGGGTTACCTCAACAGGATTGGGGTCACAGAAAAAGAAAGGCTTGGCTGACACAGCCGGACCGCCCGCCAAATGGCGGGCTTTGAGGGAGTGGTTTGGTCGCCGCTGATCCAAGTCTTGCTCCGTTGGCTGGGGGCGAGCGGGGTATCCCCCGCCCTAGCCCTTGATGGCTTTCATCACCGCTTCACCCAGATGGGCAGGGCTTTCGGCCACGATGATCCCGGCTTTCTTCATCGCCTCGATCTTCGATTCCGCATCCCCCTTGCCGCCTGACACGATGGCGCCTGCGTGGCCCATGCGGCGGCCGGGGGGGGCGGTGCGGCCGGCGATAAAGCCTGCGGTCGGCTTCCAGCGGCCCTTTTTGCGCTGGGCGGCCAGGTATTCGGCCGCCTCTTCCTCGGCCGAGCCACCGATTTCGCCGATCATGATCATCGAATGGGTCTCGGGATCGTTCAGGAACATCTCAAGCACGTCGATATGCTCGGTGCCCTTGATCGGATCGCCGCCGATGCCGACAGCGGTGGATTGGCCAAGGCCAAGGTCGCTGGTTTGCTTGACCGCCTCATAGGTGAGGGTGCCCGAGCGCGAGACCACGCCGACCGAGCCGCGTTTGTGGATATGGCCGGGCATGATGCCGATCTTGCAGGCGCCGGGGGTGATCACGCCGGGGCAGTTGGGGCCGATCAGGCGGGATTTTGAGCCCTCTAACGCGCGCTTGACCTTCATCATATCCAGCACTGGGATGCCTTCGGTGATGCAAACGATCAACTCCATCTCGGCGTCGATGGCCTCAAGGATTGAATCGGCGGCAAAGGGTGGCGGGACATAGATCACCGAGGCATTCGCTCCGGTTACGGCCCGCGCCTCATGCACCGAGTTGAACACCGGCAGATCAAGGTGGCTGGTGCCGCCCTTGCCCGGCGTGACGCCGCCAACCATCTTGGTGCCATAGGCGATGGCCTGCTCAGAGTGGAAAGTGCCTTGCGAGCCGGTAAAGCCCTGACAGATCAGCTTGGTGTTTTCGTCAACGAGAATGGCCATGTGGAAATTGTCCTTTGATGTCGCGCTATTGGCTGAAGGTAAAGCGCAGCGCGCTGGTCGGTGAGGCCTCACAGGACGGGTCTTGTCCGGTGGAGGAAATGACGACAGAGGCGGTTGGGCTAAGTTGGTAGGAGTCGCAACCGTCGGGGGTATCGATGGATTGTAAGGACAGCCCGGTGCTGCCCGCCATGATTTGCAAGGCCGAGATCGCGCCATCGGTGGCGATGTTCTCGCTGGCAACATCACAGATCACGCCGCCCTCATACAGGGTGACGCCAACATCAGCGCCGTCTTTGTAAAGCGCGGTCTCGCCCATTTCGGCATCGTCCGAGCGGGTCCAGCCCGCATCGGTGAAAATCTTGGCGGCCGTATCGCCATCGCCGTTGCCAAGGATGCAGGCGGCTGCGGCGGCTGACATCAGCTTGGTGCCAGATTGATCGGTTAGCCCGGCGGCAAGAGCGTTCAGCATCGTGGTATCTTGCGCGGCCAGTGGGGTGGCGAGAAGTGCGGCGCTTAAGATCAGGTTAAAGCACAGGTGCATCGGTTTGCTCCTTTTCTGCAGGGCGGCGCGCGATTGCATCCCTCACCTGCTGTTTCGACCAGATGCCGATCGAGCGATGCTCGGGGGCGGCGATGCGGTTTTCAAGGATATCGGCAGCAAGCGTTACGGCGGTTTCCGGGATCAGCTCCAGCGCCGGGGCGAAATTGAACGGCGGGGCGGCGGGGTTGAAACGCTTGAAGCCGCCATTGTTCACCACCGCCCGGTTTTCAAGCACATGGTGAACCGTGGTCATCAGATATTTGGCCTCTGAGGCGACGAAATTCTCAAAAAACGCCCAGCGCAGCCAATCCTTCAGATGCATCATGCAATCGCGGCACAGGATCATATCGGCGGCGGGCAAAGGATCGGAGGTAATATCAAGATGCAGAAAGCTGACGCCGGGGCGGGTGAACTCGGCCGCATTGGCGTCGATCACCGCTTTCGAGATATCGCCGCCGATATAGGAAATGCCTGAAAGATCAACATGCTGCATCCAGAACCAATCGCCGCAAGGGGCGTCGAGCAAGGTTTTCACGCCGTATTGATCAAAGAGGCGCGGCAGGGCGTCGCGCAGCTGTTGGGTCTGCGCAAGGGTTGAGCCTGGCCCGGACCGCGGGGACGAGCCCTTTTTCCCGGCCCAGGATTTCTCCTCAAAAGCGTTCCGCAGGTTTCTGCGCATGGGTCAGCCCTTCACCGCTTTCACGATCTTCTGCGCGCCGTCTTTTAGATCGTCGGCGGCGATGACGTTGAGGCCCGAGTTGCGGATGATGTCTTTGCCAAGATCGACGTTGGTGCCTTCAAGGCGGACCACCAGCGGCACTTTCAGGCCCACTTCTTTCACCGCCGCGATCACGCCTTCGGCGATGATATCGCAGCGCATGATGCCGCCGAAGATGTTGACAAGGATGCCTTTGACCTGCGGGTCAGAGGTGATGATCTTGAAGGCTTCGGTCACTTTTTCTTTGGTGGCACCGCCGCCAACGTCAAGGAAGTTGGCGGGTTCTGCGCCGTAAAGTTTGAGGATGTCCATCGTAGCCATCGCAAGGCCTGCGCCGTTCACCATGCAGCCGATTTCGCCATCCAGCGCGATATAG
>CBDUEF010000373.1:0-3306 GCA_965366095.1 uncultured Cypionkella sp.
AGACGCGCATCTGCTCTACCCCCTGAAAACTGGGCCGTTTGAAGCTGGAGTTTTCCGCTACATTTTCCCGGCTGGGAGGGGCGCGGAATCGCAATGAAAGCATCGAAGTTTACGGACGCTCAGAAGGCGTTCATCATCACGCAGACCAATACGAACCGGTGTCTGTTTGCCCAAACACGTGGAACTTCAGGTTGCACAGGTCTGGCGCAACTCGGCGACAGCGACGGCACGGTTTCATTTGGGGTGTCTCGAGATAGGAGACTGCAAAACTGATCGAGATGGTTTAGGGTCGAAGCGTGTACCGATGCGAATGTCTGTATAATACCCGCCGGAAGCGAAGCATCACCCCGGCCAGACACTTCAACGCATCCGCATCTATAAGCATCAGTCCAAAACAACCTTTGGGCCTGGGGAGCGGTCTGCTTCATCATGAAGCATTGCACAGATCCCTGTCGGCCGCCATTTTTCATCGAAAGGCCTGCCCTTAGCGATCTGATTGCGGGATCAAATGTCGATGTGACGGTGGTGCAGACGGCAGGATCGGAAATCCTTCAAGCAAGTGCGCCATTCTTTGATCAAGTTGCATAAACACGGTTGCCGCAATCGGCCCCGGAATGGTGCGGATTGGATACAGCGACCGGAATTCATTGTACGGAACGCGTTGCCATAGCGACTCGTGAGGAGGCATCATGATAATGAGTAATTGATAATGCTGAAGGGAGTAGAGAAATGAAACGATTGAATTGTGCAGTTGCCGTTCTGGCGGCATCGACGACCTTGGCTCAGGCCGGAGGCCCGGTTGTCGTCGCCGTGGAACCCACACCGGTGGTGTCCGCTCAGGTAGCCTTGTATGACTGGTCAGGGCCCTATGTTGGCATTGGCTATGGTAGAACCTCGGGCGATCTCAGCTATAACCCCGGTTTTGCCTACAGCCTGAACAATGGCAGCGCCGGCTCGATCTTCGCCGGCTATCTGGTGCAGAATGGCTCACTTGTCTATGGCGGCGAGCTTGCCTACTCACGCGGAAATGACACGTATGCGGAAGGCTATCCGCTTGAAAACGTCGACCAGATGATCGACCTAAAGGGACGGTTGGGTTACGCGGCCAATAATGCGCTGTTCTATGGCGTACTCGGCTACAGCAGCATAAAATACAAAGAAGTGTTAGGTGGCTACAGGACCAACGGCATCAATTACGGCTTGGGGGTTGATTATGCTGTCTCCAACCGCGTGACGATTGGTATCGAGTATCTGGTGCGCAACACCGATGGCAGCTCGCAAAATCTTGGTCAGACCGCGAATCTTGATGTGAATACTGTCACCCTGCGTCTCGGCTACAGCTTCTGATTGCGCTTTGCGGGGGCTGGTCACGGCCCCCACTTTACCACTGCGCTGCGCCCGGGCATTCCAAACGGGACTAGAAGAATGGCCGATTTCCTTATCTCCTTGCGCGACGCACTGCGGCCAGCGCGGCCTGTTAGACATCCTTGCCCGCGCGCCTGAGGGCGTCTGCCCTGTTCGGATTGCCCAATCGCATGCGCTCCGCGCCTTAGCCTCTTCCAGCGTTTCAGGGGCGAAGCGGCGCAGATTGCCCGTGTGCAAAGTGGTCTGGCCAAACGTGCCTATCTGCTTGCCTTCTCTACAACGCTTTTGATCGGGGTCACGGTGCTATTGGGTTGATGCTAGCGCGCCGCCATTTAAGCAATCCCCTAGCGTCATCGTACCTTAGCGCATTTTGCTATCGATCCAATTAGGCATATGAAATACTATTAATTGGCCAAATCGGGCGGGTAAGCTGTCTGCTTTGACGGCGCCATTGGGGTTGATCTCCAGTCAATTGACCCTAACTTTGAAGGAGGCCGAACCATGGATGAAGTGGCATAGGTCGGCGCACAGATGTTGGCTATGGTCTGGACCTCGATATCAAGGCGCAGTTGCCCAGACCAAGCAAGGAAGATGCTCAGCCCCTGGTCGAAGCGGCTCATCGGGTATGCCCCTGTTCCATTGCCACTCGGCGGCAAAGTTGATGTGCGTTTGCACGCTCTTTCTAAAGGAAACGAAGCCATGAACAATTTTGATTTGCGCAATCGCACTCATATTCTGTTCGGCAAAGGCCGCATTTCGGATCTGGGCGCTCAGGTGCCAACCGATGCGAAGGTGCTGTTGATCTATGGTGGTGGCAGCGCGGAACGCACGGGCGTTCTGGCGCAGGTGCGCGCCGCGCTGGGAGATCGCAGCGTTGTGGAATTTGGCGGGATCGAGCCAAACCCGCGCTATGCAACCGCTTTGAAGGCTGTCGATCTGATCGCCGCGCATGGCATCACCTTTTTGCTGGCCGTCGGCGGTGGCTCCGTGATCGATGCCACCAAGTTCATCGCGGCGGCGGCCAAGTTTGCGGGTGTTCCCTCGGATATTCTGACCTCGTGGGGCAGCGCTGTATCGTCGGCCCTGCCGTTCGGCACGGTGCTGACCCTGCCCGCCACGGGGTCTGAGATGAACCCGGCTTCGGTGATCACTCATGTCGAAAAGGGTGCCAAACTGCCGTTCATGAGCCCGCATTGCTATCCGGTGTTCTCGATCCTTGACCCGGAACTGACATATACCCTGCCGCCGCGCCAGATCGCCAACGGCGTGGCCGATGCGTTCGTGCATATCATCGAGCAATATCTGACCTATCCGGTCAACGCCGCCGTGCAGGACGGTTTTGCCGAAACGCTGCTGCGCACTCTGATTGATCTTGGCCCCAAGGCGCTGGAAACCCCGCTGGATTATGATATCCGCGCCAATCTGATGTGGACGGCCACGCTGGCGCTAAATGGCCTGATCGGCGCTGGCGTGCCGCAAGACTGGGCCAGCCATATGATCGGGCACGAGATCACCGCGCTGAACGACACCGACCACGCCCGCACCTTGGCCGTGGTGTTGCCTGCCTTGATGCAGGATCAGCGCGGGCCGAAACGCGCGAAGCTGCTGCAATATGCGGCCAATGTCTGGAATATCCGCGAAGGGTCAGAGGATGCCCGCATTGACGCCGCCATCACCGCCACCCGCGATTTCTTTCACAAGATGGGCATCCAGACCCGCCTTGGCGACTACGGCCTTGGGGCCGCCGACATCGACCGGATCGTGACCGCGCTGACCGATCACGGGATGACGGCCATCGGCGAGTCCCAATCCATCACCCCACAGGACGCGCGCCGCATCCTGCAAGCCGCCCTGTAAGGAATTTGACATGACACAGACCACGAAAACCAATCGCCAGCTTGTGCTGGCCAAGCGCCCCAAGGGCGAGCCGGATGCCGACAC
>CBDUEF010000374.1:0-3262 GCA_965366095.1 uncultured Cypionkella sp.
CTGCTGCGCTTGCCGAAATTCCAGATCGGCAAGATTGGCGCTGAAAAATGGCTGGAAGACACCTTGCGTGGATCAGCTGGGACCAAGCGGATCGAGGTAAACCATGTTGGCCGGGTGATGCGCGAATTGGGCCGGGAAGACGGAATTGCCGGCAAGGATATCCGCCTGACGATCGACGCCGATGTGCAGAATTTTGTGCAGGCGCGGCTGGGCGAGGAAAGCGCCTCTTGCGTGGTGATGGATGTTACCAACGGCGATTTGATTGCCATTGTCTCCAACCCGTCCTTTGATCCCAATCTGTTTGTGCGCGGCATCAGTCAGGCCGATTATTCTACCCTGACAGAGCATGATCACCGACCGCTGGCCAACAAGTCGGTCCAAGGCGCCTACCCGCCCGGTTCCACCTTTAAGATGGTCACGGCATTGGCCGCCTTGGCCTCGGGTGAAATCGACGTCAACACCAAGGTGCGCTGCCCCGGCTATCTTGAAAGTGGCGGTCGCAAGTTCCACTGCTGGAAACATGGCGGCCACGGCACGGTTGATCTGGCGCGGGCCCTGTCTGAAAGCTGTGATGTGTTCTTTTACGATGTCGCACAGCGCTGCGGGATCGACAAAATCGCCGATATGGGCCGGACTTTGGGGCTTGGGCTTCGCCATGATCTGCCGATGTCGGCCATCACCGACGGCGTAATGCCCGACAAGGCGTGGAAAGTCGAGAAGCAGAAATCCGAATGGCGGATCGGCGATACCATCAACGCCTCAATCGGTCAGGGCTATGTTCTGACCTCGCCTCTGCAATTGGCGGTGATGGCCGCGCGGATTGCCAGTGGCACAGCGGTGGCCCCAAGGTTGGTGCGCAGCATTGATGGGCAGGATGTGCCCTTGGCCGCAGCCGCCCCCCTTGGCATCGAGGCCTCGCAATTGCGGGCGGTGCAGGCCGGAATGTATGGCGTGGTGAACGGCCCGCATGGCACAGCGCGCTCGGCCCGCATTGTCGAGGCCGGGATGCTGATGGCGGGAAAGACCGGCACCGCGCAGGTGCGCAACATTTCTTCGGCCGAACGCGATAGCGGCGTTGTTGCCAATGATCGCTTGCCGTGGAAACAGCGCGATCACGCGCTGTTTGTTGGGTTTGCGCCGGCGGACAACCCAAAATACTCGGTTTCGGTGGTGGTAGAACATGGCGGCGGTGGATCGGCTGTTGCGGCACCAATCGCGCGCGATGCGATATTGCGGGCGATGTCGGAAGGAATGCCCTCGCTTTCGGCCTATCCTGCGGATCAACGCGGACGAATGGAATCGCTTTTGAACAAGCTTGAACTGCGCCAACCAGATGGCACTATTGCCACCAATTCAAAGGTTTGAGCCAGCATGAGTTTTCTGGAATATCGCCTCAAGACCGTGCCAACAGGTGTTGCAAAGGTGTTTTACCTTAACTGGGCGCTGATTCTTGTGATCACGGCGGTCGCCGCAATCGGCTGGCTGATGCTCTATTCCATTGCGGGAGGGGATTTGTCGATATGGGCGGCCCCGCAAATGAAACGCTACGCGCTTGGCATGGCCATCTTGTTTGCCGTTGCCTTCACGCCGATCTGGTTTTGGCGCAACATGTCTGGGCTCGCTTATTTGATCGCCATGATCCTGCTGTTGATCGTGGAGTTTTTCGGCACGGTCGGCATGGGCGCGCAGCGCTGGATTGATCTGGGCTTCATGCGGCTGCAACCTTCCGAGTTGATGAAGGTCACGCTGGTGATGATGCTGGCCACCTATTACGACTGGCTGGATGACAAAAAGGTCAGCCGCCCGCTTTGGGTGTTGATCCCGGTGTTGATCATCGTCGCCCCGACCATTCTGGTGCTTTTGCAACCAAATCTTGGCACCTCGGTCATGCTCTTGGCCGCCGGAGCCGGAGTGATGTTTGCGGCCGGTGTCAGCCTTTGGTATTTCGGCGCGGTTATTGCCTTGGTGGGCGGCAGCGTCGCCGCCGTGATCCTGTCCGAGGGCAAATCATGGCAACTGCTGCATGATTACCAATACAAACGCATCCATACCTTCCTCGATCCCTCGGCCGATCCACTGGGCGCGGGGTATAACATCATCCAGGCCAAGATTGCGCTTGGCTCGGGGGGATGGGCGGGCAAAGGGTTCATGCAAGGCACGCAAAGCCGATTGAATTTCCTGCCCGAAAAACACACTGATTTCATTTTCACCACCCTGGGCGAAGAGTTCGGCTTTGTCGGGGCAATCTCGCTCTTGGCGCTTTATACTTTGGTTTTGGTGTTCTTGATGAGTGCGGCCATGCAAAACAAGGATCGTTTCAGCCAATTGCTGATCATCGGCGTTGCGATGAATTTCTTTTTGTATATCGCGGTCAATTTGTCGATGGTAATGGGCATGGCACCGGTTGTGGGCGTGCCCTTGCCCCTGCTCAGCTATGGCGGCTCGGCCACATTGGTGATCTTGCTGGCCTTTGGGCTGGTGCAAAGTGCGATCGTTCATCGGCCAAGATAGAAAGCAAACATGACCCTGACCATCTTCTTTGCCGCGGCAGCAGTCTGGCCGGAATATGAGGCCCTTCTGCCCTTGGCTTTGCAAAAGGCCGGGATTGATGCCCGGATTGTAGCCGAAGCTCCGGCCCCAGAAACTGTGGATTATATCATCTACGCTCCTTCCGCCGCCTTGCAGGATTTCGCACCCTTTGTCCGCACCAAAGCCGTGCTAAGCCTTTGGGCCGGGGTCGAAAGGATTGTTGGCAACACCAGCCTGACGCAGCCGCTTTGCCGCATGGTTGATCCGTCGCTGACCGAGGGTATGGTGGAATGGGTGGTGGGCCATTGCCTGCGCCATCATTTGGGAATGGACGCCCATATCGTCAATCCGCAACACCACTGGACTCCGGTCTGCCCGCCCCTCGCGCGGGAGCGTAAGGTGGCCATCTTGGGCATGGGGGCCTTGGGAAGTGCGGCGGCCAAGACGCTGGCAGATCTGAAATTTCAGGTTTTGGGCTGGTCACGCCTCCCCAAAGACGGCACAGGCCTGCCCCATTATCACGGCGAAAACGGGCTTGCCAGGATTTTAGCCGAGGCGGACATCATTGTCACCCTGCTGCCGAAAACGCCCGAAACCGAAAATCTTCTGAATGCTCAGCGCTTTGCGCTGATGAAGCGCGGTGCCGTGATTTTGAATCCCGGTCGCGGCGCCCTGATTGATGATGCCGATCTGGTGCGGGCCCTCGACAGCGGCCAGATCGGCCACGCGACGC
>CBDUEF010000375.1:0-3259 GCA_965366095.1 uncultured Cypionkella sp.
TGACTGCCCGACACCGCAACTTCATCAACGGCATGTTCGTAGACACCCTGTCGCAGGGGATGATCCCGGTGCTCAATCCGGCCACAGGCCAGGTTCTGTCAGAAGTGCCGGAGACCTCCCCTGAAGGTGTGTCCGAAGCCGTTGCCGCGGCGAAGGCTGCGCAGCGCGGCTGGGAGGCCCGACCCGCAATCGAGCGCGCCGGACTCCTGCGGCAGATTTCGGCAAAAATCCGGGCCAATGTTCCGGCACTTGCCAAGGCCATCGTCGCCGAACAAGGCAAGACAATGGGCCTGGCCGAGGTTGAGGTGAACTTCACCGCCGACTACCTCGACTATACCGCCGAATGGGCGCGCCGGATCGAGGGAGAGATCATCAATTCCGACAGACCCGGCGAGCATATCTTCCTGTTCCGGCAGGCGATTGGCGTCGTTGGCGGGATCCTGCCTTGGAACTTTCCGTTCTTTCTGATTGCGCGAAAACTTGCGCCGGCACTGATCACCGGAAACACGATTGTGCTGAAGCCATCGGAAGAAACACCCAACAACGCCGCCATGTTCATGGAATTGCTGGCGCAGACGGATATGCCCAAAGGCGTGGTCAACATGGTCTTTGGACGGGGCGCGGTAGCCGGGGCTGCACTTTGCGAAAACCCAGATGTCGGCATGCTTAGCTTTACAGGTTCCGTTGAAACCGGGTCGCGGATCATGGCTGCCGCCGCGAAAAACATCACCAAAGTCAATCTTGAACTGGGCGGCAAAGCCCCGGCCATTGTGCTGAAAGACGCCGATATCGACCTTGCGGTTACGGCGATTACGGCCAGTCGCGTGATCAATTCGGGGCAAGTATGCAATTGTGCTGAACGCGTTTATGTCGAGGCTGCCGTCGAGGATGAATTCGTCACCAAACTGAGCGCGAAGATGGCGGCCTGCCGCTTTGGCAATCCGATGGAGGATTTCAGTGTCGACTATGGGCCGCTGATCAATCGCGCCGGGTTGGACAAAGTCGCCGGGTTGGTCGATCGCGCCAAGGCAGCGGGTGCGACGGTTCAAACGGGAGGCGAGGTTGCCGACTTGGGACAAGGCAACTATTACCGACCGACGGTGTTGACCGGCTGCGCTCAAGACAGTGAAATCATGCAGCGCGAAGTGTTTGGCCCGGTGATCCCTGTCAATACTGTCAAGGATTTTGCCGAGGCCATAGATCGCGCCAACGACAGCGACTACGGCCTGACCTCGTCACTTTACACGCGTGACATTGGCTCAGCCATGAGGGCGTGCCGCGAGCTGAAGTTCGGCGAAACCTATATCAACCGCGAGAATTTCGAGGCGATGCAGGGTTTCCACGCCGGGGTGCGCAAGTCCGGAATTGGAGGCGCTGATGGCAAACACGGCCTTTACGAATATACCCAAACCCACACTGTCTATATCCAGAGCTGAGTCTTGGTTTTGAAGAGGTAAACGATGGCACCTTCCCCCAGTTTCATTCTGTTCGGCGCACCGCAAGTGTGCCGGACAGTCAAGGACGATAGCGCCAACCGCATTGCTGGAAAGGCTGAACAGGGCGTTTGGCTTTACAGCAATGATGTTCAGTCAGGTGCCAAATTCGGGATCTGGGAGTGCAATGCAGGAAAATTCCGCGCTACAATGATGGGCTATACAGAGTTCTGTCATATACTGGAAGGCGAAGCCGAGATCACCAACCTGGCCGACAGAAGTAAACGCATTGTCCGCGCTGGCGACAGCTTTGTCATGGAGGCCGGACTCTCCACGGAGTGGTATGTCCCGATTTACATCAAGAAGTGTTTTGCGATCAGCACCGTGATTGGTTGATCACGCAGTTTTCAAAATTCGATCTCATCCAGATCAAACAGCACCCGCCCTTCCTTGCCGCCCACGAGTCGAATGACCTCGCCGGTGATGTGTCCGCTTTGAGCGGGCGAGATCAGAAAGGATACCGAATTGGCCACGTCTTCCGGTGTCGCAAATTTTCGCAGGCTTGCGGTTTGGAGAACCTTTTTCATCGACAGCGTATCGGCGAGCTTTCCGGCAATCATTCGGGTCCGAACAAAGCCGGGCGCCACGAGATTGACGCGGCCTTGCGGCGCGATCCGCACGATTTCGTCTTTTAAGGACGGCAGCAACCCTGAGGTCATGGCCGCTTTGGCGCTGGCATAATCGCTGTGGCCGGGCTGACCCCAGACCCCTGACATCGACCCTACTATCACGACGGCAGGGTCCGGGCAGGCTGTCTGCGCCAATTGCCGGAAATACCCCCGCAACGTCAGAAACGTTGCCGTCAGGTTCATCGTAAGCGTTCGGTTCCATTGTTCTAGCGGCATATCCTGCAGCGGCGTCGACGTTTCGACCAGATATCCCGCATTGCAGACCAGATCGGTAATTCCGCCGTTTCCAGCCAAGCCGCTGAACAGTGTGTCGCAAGCGGCCTCATCTGTCAGATCCGCCTGAACCAGTGTCGCACCCTGGGCGGCAAAGCAGGTTTCCCGACTCAGCCTTTGCGCACGCTCGGCAGAGCTGTTGTAGTGTAAAATCAAATGAGCGCCGCTAGCCGCCAGCTTTCTTGCAATGGCGGCGCCAATATCCCCGGACGCGCCGGTAACGAGAATACGCCGACCGTTCAATTCCAGCTTCATCCTGACACCCTCCCTTTGCGTGACAAAGCCCTACGAAACTGTCCGGGAGATGATGCCGGAAAGCAATTGAAGAATGTGCTGTCTATGCCAGTCCTGCAACGTGAAAATTTGGCTTTTAGGGAAGCCACGGGAAGATGCCCCCCCTCTTGAGATGACTTGTCACAGAGTGGGTGAGATTGTTGCGGAAACGAACAATTGCCTGTGGTGCATTGCGAGGATATCCCCACTACCGGCCCTGATGCGCCAGAACTTTAGCCTTTTTTGGATCTATTTACGCAAATCTCGCCACCAAGGAGAACGGACATAGCCCCTTTATACGCCGACAAGTTTAGGCGGGATGCCGTTTCAGTGCGCCCACCAGCGGACTGACAAGGCGTTCGATTTGGGGTTTGGGGCTTTGAACGAGGTGGAAGGCAAATCTATTGAGATTTACACATCATAGAGTGATCAAAACTAAATTACTGAAAACCATTTGAAAATGGTTTCTGTTTTGACTCAAAAGAAAGCATTCTGACAGCAAGAAGCCAGCCATATTACTTACTATTTGGTCTAAGTGGTGAGCCGGACGGGATTCGAACCCATGACCCGCTGATTAAAAGTCAGCTGCTC
>CBDUEF010000376.1:0-3258 GCA_965366095.1 uncultured Cypionkella sp.
TCTTTTTTCATCACCTTGAAGACCCGGCGGACGCGAGGTTCGTGTCCGCCCTTGATGATGATAAGTTGCGCAGCTGGATCGTTAAGACTTGGATAGATGTTTAAGACGTGCCTTTATTGTAGGGCCCTGTCCACACAGGGCAACCGGACTTCGTCCCGATCTTTTTTAAGTCAATTTGCACAACATTTCCGGAACTACGTCTTGGTCGACGCATATCCAGATCAGCACGGCCTGCGACGTGGTCGTCTGCCTGTCTGTTTTGAGCGGGCCTTCAATCTTTTCTGCCTTTCTTAAGAAATTTCTTCCTAATTCTAATCATCTAAGCCGGCTGAAACCGTTTTTTGAACTACCCTTTAACGGGCTCATCAAGACAAAGCCAAGCTGTGCGGTGAATACCGCATCATGTGCCTCCTAAGACTATCCAGATAGGCATGCCGCGCAACAGGTTATCCAGGCGAAGTTAGGAAAATCCGGCTAAACCATGGCCGCAAGGATGGCCTCGGCCATATGCAGATCCTGCAAAGAGATGCCGGAACTGTCAAAGACGGTTATGTCTTTAAGGCTTTGTCTGCCTTCGCTGGCCCCCGTCAGGACCGCACCGATTGCGGTGAGAGGGGTGGCGGGAACGGCATGCTGAAACTCTCCGATACGGGCGGATTGTGCCGGCAGATCACAAAAAAGCCGCGCGCGCGGGAACAGGTTCGGGGGCAGTTCCTGCTTGCCCTGCGCATCCGACCCCATGGAGGAAATATGAGTGCCGGGCCGCACCCAATCGGCGTCAAATAGCGGCGCTGTTGCCGTGGTTGCAGTGACAATGATGTCGGCGGCACGAACCGCGGGTTCCGGCTCTGCCACTTCGGCGGGCAGGCCCTGGCCTTGCAGCATCTTGGCAAAAGCTGTGGCGCGCGACGGGTCGCGACCAACGACCAAGATACGCGACAGTGTGCGGATGCGGGCGATTGCCTGCGCTTCATATCCGGCCTGATGGCCCGTGCCAAAAAGGGTCAGAACCGCTGCTTCCCGCCGCGCGAGGGCGTCGGTGGCAACGGCATCAGCCGCGGCTGTGCGATAGCAATTCAGAGTTGACCCTTCGACCACCGCGCCAATCCGGCCAGAGGATTGGTCGATCAAAAGAATGGTCGAGGCATGGCGCGGCAATCCGCGCGCATCATTGCTGGGGAAATAGGCGCCGACCTTTAGCCCGGCCAGATCAGCCCCCGCTGCCGATTTGATGGTGACCCGGTTTTGCGGGTCGCTGCCATGGGCCAAGACCACGGGAAAGCTGAAAGCCTCCTCCCCGATGGCTGCAATGAAGGCGCGGCGCATGGCGTCAAAGGCAAGGTCATGGGTAACGCAAGCGACCGATTGCGCCTCGGTGACAATGATCATGCTGCGCCCCTTACCAGCCGCCAAAACGCTGCCATGTCCGCAACGCGCCCCCATCGGGCGAAAGCACAGTGTAGCGGTCATATTGGGCGGCAGTCGCGCAGGCGTGGTTGGGCAGGATGCGCAACAGCGTTCCGACCGGCAAATCCGGCAAGGCGGCTTTGACACCGGGGCGCCGCGACACGATCCCGTGTTCCTGATTGGCGCCGCTGAGGATCAGATCGGGCAGCACCTGACCGTCCGCGTCACAAACCACGCCGTAGCCCTGATCCACAGCCTGCGCCGCCGTGCCCCGGTCACGCGACATCGCCATCCAGCCGGCATCCACCATGATCCAGCCTTTGTCCTGCTGGTGACCGATAACGGTGGTTAAAACACTCAGCGCGATGTCATCCACTTGGCAGACGTCGATTCCAGCCATCACCAGATCAAAGAACATATAGACCCCGGCGCGCAACTCGGTCACGCCAGACAAATCGCGGGCGGCGTGGGCCGTTGGCGTTGAGCCCACGCTGACAACTGGGCAGGGCAGGCCAGCATTGCGCAAGGCTCGCGCGGCGCGAACGGTTGCGCTGCGCTCTTGCTCGGCAAAGGCGGCATGGGCGGCCTTGCCCTGCACGCCATAGCTTTCGCCTGCATGGGTCATCACACCGCGCAAACAGCCCTTTTCATGCAGGATGCGGCCAATGTCGATCAGTGCCGCCTCCTCTGGTCGCCGCCCGCCGCGATGGCCGTCACAGTCGATCTCGATCAAGGCGGGCACCCCCGCCTGCGCCACCGCCCGGGCTTGTTCGGCACTGTCGAGGATGACGGTCAGATCGCAGCCTTTCGCGTGCAAGGCCTGCACTCGCGCCAGCTTTTGCGGGGCGATGCCCACGGCGTAAAGGATGTCCGTGAAGCCTGCGGCATGAAACGCCTCGGCCTCGGCCAGGGTAGAGACAGTGATCGCAGCGGCAACACCCTTGTTCAGACGCCGGGCGACCTCAACCGATTTTGCGGTTTTCAGATGAGGCCTGAGCGTCACGCCAAGCGTTTGTGCGTGGGCCTCTAGCCGTTCGATGTTGCGCATCATTTTCGCCTCGTCGAGCAGCAGGGCGGGTGTTGAGAGACTGCCAAGAAGGGTTCCTTCGGCGGGCATGGTGCGTTCCTTATGGTCGTGGGGTCTGGGCCCGGTATTAATCTCAGTGTCTGAAGGCCAGTATATGAAGCAGAGGACAGTTGGAACAGCCGGATGTCCCGCGCAACAGCAGCATGCCGCTGCGCGCGGGGATCAGCATGGCGAAGGCGTGGCGCCGTGTCAAACTCTGCGCGGAAGATCCGTCAGGGCTGACGGCAGGCCCCGAATACCGTCACCGGCTTGACGGGCGATCCAGATCCAAGACGGGACCGTCGGGCACGATGCCATTTGGATTGATGGTGCCATGGCGGACAGCGCAAGAGATTGGGCTGATCAATCAGCGCGACTATGCCGATCTCGTGGTCAAACTTGGTGGGCGCCGCCACGGGCATCTCAGACTGACGGCAGACACCATGCTCGCGGTTGTCCTTGAGGACAGCAAAAATGGTTCGAAGAACTTCGAAGCCATCGTAAGTTTTATCGGAACGCAAGACGCAGATGTTCGGTCGCATATTGGTGTTTCGACCCAATTCTTGAACATACTGTGGCAGGAACTCGGAAAATTTGATCTGCGTTGCATGCAGGCGACGAGCGCTCTGCTACGCAATCTCATTAGATATAGAGCAGAAGACTGGGCGCTCGTTCTGTTATTCCTGAAGATGAACTCTGCTGCCGACGTGAGGCGATACGTTAATGGCTGGATCGTTGGGCATTTTCTGCCCGGAGGAAAAATTGCTGAGGCTACACGCGATATC
>CBDUEF010000377.1:0-3252 GCA_965366095.1 uncultured Cypionkella sp.
GCCTAAGTCAGGCTCCGCCTTCGGGGGTGGAGGTCATGACGGCGGCGGGGGCCATTCAGGGTGATGACGGGCGGCTGCGGTTTCCCCGCGCCTTGGTCGAGGATATGCTGGCAGTGGCCGCGCGCGACATCACGCTTTGCGCCCGCGATCCAAAGTATGATCTGCATCTTTCCGGCACCAATGTGCATTTTGGCACAGCCGGGGCTGCCGTGCATATCGTTGATCCCATCACGCTGGACTATCGTGAATCCACCGCGCAAGACCTCTATGATGCCGCGCGGCTGGTGGATAATCTTGACAACATCCATTTCTACCAGCGCACTATGGTGTGTCGGGATGTGGTTGATAACCTTGAGATGGATCTGAACACGCTTTACGGCTGCTTGTCGGGAACGGTGAAACATGTCGGGACCTCGTTCTCGGATCCGTCTCATGTCGCCGAGTGTTTTGAGATGCTTTACACTGTGGCAGGCGGCGAAGATAAATGGCGCGAACGGCCTTTTGTGAGCAACTCCAATTGCTTCGTGGTTCCGCCGATGAAATTTGCCGAGGAATCCTGCATCACGATGGAGGATTGTATCCGGCGCGGCATGCCAATGCTGCTGCTGTCGGCGGGGCAGGCGGGTGCGACCTCTCCGGCGCCGATCGCGCTGACGATTGTGCAGGCGATGGCGGAATGCCTTGCGGGTGTGGTCTATGCCAATGCGATCAAGAAGGGGGCTCCTTGCATTTTCGGCACCTGGCCCTTCGTGAGTGATCTGCGCACGGGCGCTATGTCAGGTGGTTCGGCGGAACAAGCTTTGCTGACCGCTGGTTGTGCGCAGATGCACCATTTCTATAATCTGCCGGGCGGGGCGGCTTCGGGGATTTCCGATAGCAAACTGCCCGACATGCAGGCCGGATGGGAGCAGGGGATCACCAATTCGCTGGCGGGCCTTGCGGGGCTGAACATGTGCTACGAGGCGGTGGGGATGCATGCCAGCCTTTTGGGTTTCTGTCTTGAATCACTGGTTCTGGGCGATGACCTTTTGGGCCAAGCCATGCGGCTTGTGCGCGGCATTGATGTGACGCCAGACACCACCAGTCTTGATGCGATGAAAGAGGTTTGCCTTGGTGGGCCGGGCCATTACCTAGGCTCGGATCAAACGCTCAAGCTGATGCAGACCGAATATATCTATCCAAATGTCGGCAATCGGATGTCGCCAAAGGAATGGAATGAGGCCGGCAAGCCGCTTTTGCTTGACACGGCGATTGCGCGCAAGAACTCTATCCTCGCAAAGGCCGGACGGCGCATTGATCCGCAGATCGACGCGGCGATCCGGGCCAAATACAACATCTACTTTCAGTGAGGGCGCGATGATTTCTGACAATCTTGGCAAGTTTTACATCAACGGTCAGTGGGTTGTCCCACATTCCCGCGCTACGATGGGCGTGGAAAACCCCGCAACCGAAGAGATCGTGGCGCAGGTGGCTTTGGGCGATCAGACTGATATTGACGCGGCAATCATGGCGGCACGGGCGGCGTTTGATGCCTATACCGTCTGGCCTGTGGCCAAGCGGATTGCTTTGGTGAAGCGGATACTTGAGGTTTACAATTCGCGGTATGAGGATTTCGCGCAGGCCATGTCCACCGAGATGGGCGCGCCTATCGAATGGGCGCGGGGTGCGCAGGCCTGGGCGGGGCAGGTGCATATCGAGGCCACGATCAAGGCGGCGGAGGAGATGTCTTGGGAGTATTCGCGCGGCACCACGCGGATTGTCTATGAGGGCATCGGGGTTTGCGGGCTGATCACGCCTTGGAACTGGCCGATGAACCAGATCGCTTGCAAGGTGGCTCCGGCGCTGATTGCGGGCTGCACGATGGTGTTGAAGCCGTCGGAAATTGCGCCCCTTTCGGGGATTTTGTTTGCCGAAGTCTGCCATGAGGCGGGGGTTCCGGCGGGCGTGTTCAATCTGGTGAATGGCACGGGGCCGGACGTGGGGGCGCGGATGTCGTCGCACCCTGAGGTGGATATGGTCAGCTTTACCGGATCGACCCGCGCGGGCACGGCCGTGGCTGCGGCTGCGGCTCCGACGGTGAAGCGGGTGGCGCAGGAGTTGGGTGGCAAATCGGCCAATATTATCCTGCCAACGGCCAATCTGGCCGAGGCGGTGGCGGCGGGTGTGGCGGGATGCTTTGGCAACACCGGCCAGTCTTGCGATGCTCCGACCCGGATGTTCGTGTCGCGGGGTCAGCATGCCGAGGCGTTGAAAGCGGCCAAAGCTGCTGCGGATGAGGTGGTCGTGGGCGATCCGCGCCAGACGGCAACCACGATGGGGCCGCTGATCTCGAAGCTGCAATATGAGAAAGTGCAGCGGTTGATTCAGGCGGGGATTGATGAGGGCGCGACTTTGGTTTGCGGTGGTTTGGGGCGTCCGGCGGGGATGAACCGAGGCTGGTTTGTCCAGCCCACGATCTTTGGCGATGTGACCAATGAGATGACCATCTCGAAAGAGGAGATCTTTGGGCCGGTGCTGTCGATCCTGCCTTACGACTCCGTGGATCATGCGGTTCAGATGGCCAATGATACAGTTTACGGGTTGGCGGCCTATATCGCGGGGCCGGTCAAGGATGCTATTCCGGTGGCGCGGCGGATGCGGGCGGGCACAGTGAACCTTAACTATCCAGATTGGGACACTTCGGCGCCGTTCGGGGGCTATAAACAATCGGGCAATGGTCGGGAATATGCCGATTGGGGCATCCACGACTTTTGCGAAGTCAAGGGCATCGTCGGCTACGGCGAGTAGGGGCAAGCGATGCATTACGGCTATATCGGCCTTGGCAATCTGGGTGCTGCCTGCGCGGGGTGTTTGCTGCGCGCGGGGTTTGAGGTGACGGTGTTCGATTTGAACCCCGAACTGGCCAAGGGGCTGGTGGCTAAGGGGGCAAAGCTGGCGCCTTCGGCGGCTGCGCTGGCGGGGGCGGTGGATCATGTGATCACCTGCTTGCCTTCGCCGAAGGTCTCTGAGCTCGTGCTGCGCGACATTCTTTCGTCGATGAAATCAGATACCCATTGGCTGGAGATGTCGACGCTCGGGCGCGATGATGTGCTGCGGCTGGCTGAGGTGGCCCGTGCGGGCGGCGTTCGGATGATGGAGTTGCCGGTGACGGGGGGGGGGGCTCCTGCCCCGGCGGGCAAGGTTACCGTGGTGGGGGGGGGGGGGGCGGGAATGGTTTGGCTTGCCCGCCCCGGGGGGGGGGGGGGTGGGGGG
>CBDUEF010000378.1:0-3247 GCA_965366095.1 uncultured Cypionkella sp.
AATCTTCACATCGCCTTTCCCCTCACCCAGCCCGTAGATACAGGCAAAGGTATTGAACCCGCCGATATTCATCGCACAAGAGCCGCAAATCCCCTCGCGGCAAGAGCGCCGAAACGTCAGCGTCGGGTCGATCTCATTCTTGATCTTGATCAGCGCGTCCAGCACCATCGGGCCACAAGCGTCCATATCGACGAAATAGGTGTCCACCCGCGGGTTTTGGCCATCATCGGGCGTCCAGCGGTAAATCTGGAACTTGCGCACATTCGCCCCGGCAGGGCGCGGCCAGGTTTTCCCGGTGCGCACCTTGGAGTTTTTCGGCAGGGTGAATTGAACCATGGTTCAGGCCTTTCGCATCATTATGGAGCCGCCGTCAGGCTGGAAAAGGGGCGTGAGGGCATCTGCCCGGACTTGTTCACCACGCAATTGTCGTAGACTTGGCCCGGATCGCGGCCCATCAGGTAATCGGTCGAGACATTCAATTCCACGCCCGCCGCCGTGCGCCCGCCCGAGCCGACGCCCACCGAAACCGAGCCGCGCGGCTGTTCGGCAAGGCGCGCACGCTCATAGCATTGGCGTTCCGCCTGCTCGACAGAGATCGGACCGCAACCCGCCAAAGCCAGAAGAATAAGGATTTTACGCATATCCTATCCCCTCAGCGGTGGCACGCCACCGGCAGCAAAACAGCCCGTCACCGCCGGGCGCTGCGCGATCGTGCGGATGGTCTGCACCGTCAGCGTGCCCGCCTCAACGGCGACATCGCGGGCCAGGCTTTCCATCTCGAATGCGCTCGCACTGTCAAGGATACAGCGCGTCGCCACCTCCGCCACACCAGACGGCATGTCGCGCGCCACCACCGGCATGACAACTGTTTCGGCAGTTCGCCGTATCACCTTGTCCGCCATAACTTGCGGATCGCAAGCCGCGAGCAGAACCAAAGGGATCAGGACAAGCGCGCGCATCAGAATTTCCGCTCGGCGGGCGCGATTTTCTTCATCGAAATCCCGCCCTCCTGTTCCGAGGTCAAGGGCTGTGTATGCACGGGGCGATAATCCAGCCGCACCTTGTTGCCATCCACCCAAGCCAGCGTGTGCTTGCGCCAGTTCACATCGTCGCGCGTGGTGTAATCTTCATGTGCATGCGCCCCCCGGCTTTCGGTGCGGGTAAAGGCGCCGTGAATGGTGGCCAGCGCATTCGGCATCAGGTTTTGCAATTCCAGCGTTTCCATCAGATCGGAATTCCACACCATCGAGCGGTCGGTCACCTTCAGATCATCCAGCTTCGCGGCAATCGCCGTCATTTTCTGCACCCCGTCGCCCAGCGTTTTTTCGGTGCGAAACACGGCGGCATCGGCCTGCATGGTCTTTTGCATTTCCAGCCGCAACTCGGCCGTGGGCACCGCGCCTTTGGCGTTGCGGGTGGCATCAAAGCGGTCAAGTGCGCGGTCCACCTCGGCGCGGTTTACATCGCCGGCACGCTCTTTCGGGTTCACAATCTCACCCGCACGGATCGCCGCCGCACGGCCAAACACCACCAGATCAATCAGCGAATTCGACCCCAGCCGGTTCGCCCCATGCACCGAAGCACAGCCCGCCTCGCCCACCGCCATCAGCCCCGGCACCGTGGCATCGGGGTTCGTCGCGGTCGGGTTCAGCACCTCACCATGATAATTCGTCGGGATCCCGCCCATGTTGTAATGCACCGTCGGCAGCACCGGGATCGGTTCCTTGTGCAGATCAACGCCTGCGAAAATCCGCGCTGACTCCGAAATCCCCGGCAAGCGCAGCGCCAAAGTCTCAGGCGGCAAATGGTTCAGGTTCAGGTGGATATGGTCCTTGTTCGGCCCCACCCCCCGCCCTTCGCGGATTTCCAGCGTCATGCAGCGCGAGACATAATCCCGAGGCGCCAAGTCCTTGTAATGGGGCGCATAGCGCTCCATGAACCGCTCGCCCTCGGAATTCGTGAGATAGCCACCCTCGCCCCGCGCGCCTTCGGTGATAAGGCAACCTGAACCATAAATTCCGGTAGGGTGGAACTGCACAAACTCCATATCCTGCAACGGCAATCCTGCCCGCGCCACCATCCCGCCGCCGTCGCCAGTGCAGGTATGCGCCGAAGTCGCGCTGAAATACGCCCGCCCGTAACCACCCGTCGCCAACACCACCATCTTGGCGTTGAACACATGCATCGTGCCATCATCAAGCTTCCACGCCACCACACCGGTGCAGCGCCCATCGGTCATGATCAGATCAATCGCGAAATATTCGATGAAGAATTCCGCGTTATTCTTCAGGCTCTGCCCATAGAGCGTATGCAAAATCGCATGCCCTGTGCGATCCGCCGCCGCACAGGTGCGCTGCACCGGCGGGCCCTCGCCGAATTCGGTGGTATGGCCGCCAAAGGGGCGCTGGTAAATCTTGCCCTCTTCGGTGCGCGAAAACGGCACGCCGTAATGCTCCAGCTCATACACCGCCTTGGGAGCCTCACGCGCCAGATACTCCATCGCATCGGTGTCGCCCAACCAGTCCGAGCCCTTCACCGTGTCATACATATGCCACTGCCAGCTATCCGGCCCCATATTCCCCAGCGAGGCCGCAATGCCCCCCTGCGCCGCCACAGTATGCGAGCGCGTCGGGAAAACTTTGGTCACGCAGGCCGTGCGCAGCCCTTGTTCGGCCATGCCCAAAGTGGCGCGCAGACCCGCACCACCGGCCCCCACAACCACCACGTCATAATCATGCACTTCATACGGATAAGCAGTCATATCAGCCCCTTACAGCGCTATCTTGATCAGGGCGAACAGCCCCGTGGCGACAATCACCGCCGCAAGCGAATTGGCAAAGATCACCAGCATCTTGCGGGCAGAGCCGCGCGCATAATCTTCGATCATCATCGCCGCCCCTTTGGCGAAATGCCGCATCCCCACCACCAGAACCAGCGCGGTCAAGATCGCCGGGAAGGGGTGCGAAAACGTCGCCAGCACCCCGGCGCGATCCTTGCCCAGCGCATGGCCAAAGATATAAATCCACGTCGGCACCATAAAGGCCAAGGCCACCGCCGATACGGTCATCGACCAGTGATGCTCGGTCCCGGTGCCGGATGCGCCCTTGCCCTCGGCGCGTTTGCGGGCTGTCAGATAACGCATGATGGCCCCCTAAATGATGATGATGGTCAGGATGGTCAGCACGACCGATCCAACGATACAGGCCCAGCCCAGCTTTTCCGCCGTGCCAATATCCAGCCCATGCCC
>CBDUEF010000379.1:0-3218 GCA_965366095.1 uncultured Cypionkella sp.
ACACCCCGATCTTGTGGCTCCCCGGACTTGCCGTTTTGGGCCAACGGCTGTTTTGGGGCCAGTTCTATCGCTGGTGGATGTATCTTCTTATTTGTTGCGGTTTCTTGGCCGCGCACATCACGCACGGCGCTTTGGTCTATTTTCGGTCATAATGAGCCTTGCCGCAAAGCCAGAAGATGCCGCCATTTCATCAGTGGCTGGCCGACGCCGATTGCAAGGGCTGCCATACGGATCATCCGCTGGCCAGCCTGGCACCGCCTCACAGCAATACCTTCGCCTATGTGATGCTGGCCCCGCGGTCGCTGACGCCTGTTCCGGCTTCCACACTGCTCCGACCAATCTGACCCTCGCAGGCATCACCGCGCAATGCAGCAGTTGCCACACACAGACGACATGGGCCGCCACCGCGATCGACCACACCCGGTTTTTCGCGCTGACCGATCCGCATGACTTGGCTTGCACTTCGTGCGACACCACGGCCGATGATTTCAAAAAGTACACCTGCTTCAGCTCCCACCAGCATTAGGAAGCTTCGCTGATCCGCAAGCATCTGCTGCCGTTTATTGTGGGAAAGACCCACGTGTTTCGGGACACCGGATTTGTCGGTGTAGTGTCGATTGCGCTGGGTGGTGCCGTCTTCGCGCTCTACTCCGTTGGGTTTCTCTAAGCAAAAGTGGCGCTGGTAGTCCTTTTTCAGTTTTTCAGCCTGGTCTGGAGCGTGCTGATCGCGAAATTCGTCCTGCGCTGGCATGTTCCCACGCTGCGACTGATCGCAATTGCCGTGGGGCTTGCCGGACTGTTTATCATGCTCGGTAGCGAAGGTGGCTTGCCGGTTCCGCGCAGTCTGGGCGAATGGATTGCCTTCATCGGTGAGCTGGTCTGGGCGGGCGAGACTGCGTGAATGCGCCTAAAGTCCCACCTGTCTCCGCTGCCTGCGACGTTCATGTTCGCCCTTGGCGCGAAAGTAACCGCGTTCGCCTTTGCCCCGTTCCTTAAACCCCTGCCCACAATCGCCGCAGCCGACGCGGCTCGCATCGGGATCAAGGTCTTCGCCACAGGCGGGGTGTGGTGAGGGCTGTCGATTGCTGGCCTGATGTGGGCCACCCTTCGGCTTGACCCGGCACGGGTGGGTATTCTTTTGATGCCCGAGGTGATATTTGGCGCGCTAACCGCCGCGATCTTCGCCGGGGAAACGTTGTCTGCCAGCGAGATGATCGGGGGCGGATTGGTTATTCTGTGCGGGTTGCTGGAGGTTTGGCCAACAATGGCCGATGCCGGACATCCGCAAGCGTCCAACAACGCGCCATAAGGGCTGCTTTGGGGTCACGCTGCAGCGGGATGCGCGGCATCACCGAGGCAGTCTTGGTTTACCGCGCGAAGCGAGAGATTGTTGGTTCAGCACCATAAGGTCAATCTCATCAGCGATGATCTGTTCGCAAAGATGAACCGCAGCCAAGGCTTGCGTATGACTGAGGTGCTTGTATGCAGGCCGGGCGATGTGATCGTACCAGACCCCTTTGCAGATCGTGTCCAGCACAATGCGCTGAAAACAATGGTCGTTCCGGACAGGCCAGTGCCTCTTTTCGCCACGCGCGAGGGATGGCATGACCGTCCGCGTCAAATGAACGTAGCGCGTAATCGGACTGTCGGCGCGCGCTTGCGGGAAGTTGAGTTCGTGTTGCACCTTGTCGTCCCTCTGGCAGGTGGTTTTCGTCTGTTGCTGCCAACGCGACTTAGCGCCGAGTTGATGCTGCGACCACAATCGGATGGAGGCAAAGCAAACCATTGCACCAAGGTGACAACCTGTGCGCGTCCACGAAAAGGGTTGATTTCCGCACCACATCAATACCTTGACTTGTCGCATAGCCGAGGCATTTTGCGTAGCATGAAACAGCCTATACTCGACCCGGAAACTCTTGGCGAAATCATCGAGATGGCCCTAAGTGATCACGACAGTTTCGACGCGATCCGAAACCTGCATGGGCTGAGCCCGGACGCGGTGAAAACGCTTATGCGGCAAAATCTGAAAACCGGCAGCTACCGTGCATGGCGCAGGCGGGTTCGGGCATTCTCTGACCGGCGCGAGGTGTATAAATAATCCCGGACCTGCACCCTTGGGCGGCTGATCTGTCCGACCTATACGCGCAGGCTTGGCCCCGGCTTGGGCGCGGCGTGCGCGACCGGCGTGCGCCCAGCCGCCACCCGACCTTGGCCACGGTCACGCCTGAAGGCAAGCCGCAGGCCAGAACTGTGGTTCTGTGTGCAGCGGACAAAGGCACAGGAACGCTGGACATTCACACCGACCTGCATTCAGCCAAGGTTGCAGAGTTGCGCCGTACTCCCTTTGCCGCGCTGCATGTGTGGGACGCGGCCGCGCGCCTGCAGATGCGGTTGGAGGCCACGGCCACCATTCTGACCGGCCCGGATGCGGCGGTCGTATGGGCCGGGGTTCCGGACGCGTCGCGCCAGTCTTACAGCATCCTGCCCCGACCGGGGCAACCGATTACAGAGGCGCTTGACTATGCAAAGCGGCCTGATCCAGCGATCTTTGCCGTTGTGCGGCTGACGGTGCAGACCATTGACGCCTTGCATCTGGGCCCACACCATCGCCGCGCCCGGTTTGATCGCAATGCGGGCTGGGACGGGATCTGGCTTGCCCCCTGACGTCGCAGATGCAAGGCGCATGCGGTGTAGGCAAGGGGCCGATCAGACCGCCGCGGGGCGCAGCGCAGACAATGCCTCGGCATCCAGGATCAGCCGCACGCCGAGGCTGCCCGACCCGGCCAAAACGGGATGCTTGCGCAGGCAGATATCCAGCGCCCTGATCGCTGGATAGGCGGCGCAGGCATAGGCGATGCGTGTCATCAGCCGTTCTTGCGTTTCATAATTGCGTTCGCGCGCCAAAGCATCGACTTGACGGATCAAGGGGTCATAGTCGAAGACATGCGCCATCCCATCCTGCGCAATCAAGACGAGGTCCGGCGCGATGGTCAGGGTCAGGTCAAGCAGATGCGCCTTCGGCACAACGTCGTCGGGCCCGTAGGTTCCAATGCGCGCCGCGATCTTCACATCCTTCAATTCGACTTGGCTGTATGCTGGCAAGATCAAAACTCCGATTTCACTGGACGATAATCGCGTGGCCCACGCGCGCTCAGGTAGTTAGAGGGGTGCATGTCAGGCGTCCTCATCCAGAGGCTCATCACCAGAGGGGTTAGTGC
>CBDUEF010000380.1:0-3192 GCA_965366095.1 uncultured Cypionkella sp.
AACTAACAGGAGCGCTAATCTCTTAGCGTTTCCTGATCGCCGCATCTTCAGATTTTCCGGACCGTTACAACCGCTTTCGCCGCCGCTTCTTTCCGTCACCGTCACTGTTTCGCTTCGGTAAGGCGGTGTTTAGGCCGGGCGGGAAAAAGCCGCAAGAGGAAAAAACACATCCTGTCACATTTTTTTCGCAATTCCTGATTTATCCACAAAATCTGCGGGTTGGTGGAATTTTAGCCACCAAAACCACGCTGAGACGCAATATTATTGCTGCGCTGCAGCGGGGTTTTGATCTGAATCAGGCCGGGATCAGAGTGAGACTGCGGCTTCGCGCCATTCTTAAAAGCAATAGCGCTGCGACTGCCGCCAGATACAGCGCTGATTCCACCGTATAGACCTTTCCGATCATCACAAAATGCACGGCACCCGCCAGCATCGCGGGATAGGTCAGCCAATGCAGCTTGCGCCACGCTGCTCCACCCAGCCGTTTGACCATTCGGTTATTCGAAGTGAATGCCAGAGGCAGCATTGCGAGGAAGGCACCGAATCCCACGATGATATAGGGCCGTTTGTAAAGATCATGCAGGACCTCACTCCAGCGCAGGCCCATGTCCAGCACGATCCATGCGGTGAAATGCAGGGCGATAAAGCCAAAACCCACCAGCCCAAGCGCGCGGCGGAATTTCAGCAGGTTGATCCCCCACCAGCGCAGCGGGCTAATCACCAAAGTTGCGATAAGCACCTGCAACCCACGTTCGCCCAAGCCCTTTTCCAATGCCTTCACCGGATCAGGCCCAGAGGCGCCAGACGCCGCGCTCCAGATCAGCCAGGCCGCGGCGAGCGCGCCCACTATATAGATCACCCATGCCGGGATCTTTCGGGCAGTTTGATTGATCACATCGCGCATCAGTAATCTTTCTTCAAATCCTGCCCGGAATAGAGGCTTGCCACCTGATCTCCATAGCCATTGAACATCTGCGTATCGACGCGGCCCGAGAACAGACCCGCGCCGATACGGCGCTCACTTGCTTGCGACCAGCGCGGATGATCGACGGTTGGATTCACGTTGGAATAAAAGCCGTATTCATTCGGTTGCAGCATATTCCATGTCGTTTGTGGCTGTTGATCGGTCAGCTTGATGCTGACGATACTCTTGATGCTTTTGAACCCGTATTTCCACGGCACCACCAAACGGATCGGCGCACCATTTTGGTTCGGCATCGGTTCATCATAGATGCCGGTCGCCAGAATTGTCAGCGGATGCATCGCTTCGTCCAGCCGTAATCCCTCGCGGTAAGGCCAATTGATCCCGCTGTTTGCCAGCCCCGGCATCTCCTCCGGGCGGTTCACCGTTTCAAAGGCCACATACTTGGCCGAGGGCTGAACGCCCACCTTGGCCAACAAATGCGACAATTCAAATCCAGCCCAGGGGATCACCATCGACCACGCTTCAACACAGCGGAACCGATAGATCCGCTCCTCGATCGGCGCATCCTTCATGATATCGGCCAGATCATAGCTGCCGGGCCTATCCACCATGCCGTCGATGTGGATCGACCAAGGATCAGTTTTCAAGGTCCTCGCGTTGTTGGCCGGGTCGGCCTTGTCCAGCCCAAACTCGTAATAGTTGTTGTAGGTTGTGATATCGGCAAGGCTGTTTGGCGTCTCGTCGGTCGAGAGCGGGCTTGCGGGATAGGTCCCCGCCGCAGCCATTGTTCCCATCCCGGCCAAAAGCGCCGCACCCCCTGCCATGATTTGGCGACGGTTCAGGAAATCGGCCTTCGGTGTAATATCAGACCAGCGCAGGTCGGGCTTGAAACGCATTTTTTGTCTCCATCTTGCAGTGATCTACAGATGGGGTAAAATCGCATAATCTCAAAGTAATCTAATCTCACGTCTGCGCCAGAGCATTGAAACATTTCAAAAACAGCCCTTTCCGGTAAAACAATCGTGAATTGAAATCCGAGATGTCCGCGGCTTAGCGCGCAATTTGCTTCCGACAAGTCCTTCTCACAGGGTTTTCATACTGATCCGAATTTGGCCGGCAGGCGTTTTATCTTCGCCAATCCCGGCGAACCATTAGGAGTGACCCCTATGATCCGCAGAACTTTTCTTGCACTGACCGCCGCCGCCGCCATGTTTTCGGCACCGGCATTCGCCGCTGAGAAAGACATCGTTGATACCGCCATCGGAGCGGGCAACTTCACCACGCTGGTGGCGGCCGTTCAGGCGGCTGGCCTTGAAGAGACCCTTCGCGGTGCAGGCCCGTTCACCGTCTTCGCCCCGACGGATGCAGCCTTTGCCGCGCTCCCTGCTGGCACTGTTGAAGACCTACTGAAGCCAGAGAACAAGGACAAGCTGGTCGCAATCCTGACCTATCACGTCGTCCCTGGCAAAGTCATGTCGACTGACCTGACCGAAGGCATGATGGCCAAAACCGTCAATGGGGCTGACCTCACCATCACCCTGGAGGGCGGCGCCAAGGTGAACGGCACCGCCATTTCCGCTGCTGACATCGAGGCCAGCAACGGCGTGATCCATGTAGTCGACGCGGTTCTTATGCCCAAGATGTAAGATTAAACACGCGACGGGGCAGGGTTTTCCTGCCCCAATTCCTTAGCAGATCTACTCTCTAGCTGTTCAATCCCGGCGTCTGGTGGATCGGGTTTAGGATGAATTGTTCTGGCTCAGATCTCCAGATTTTGCGGATGTATTCGTATGGCGTGAGGCCATTCAGCGTCTTGAGCCTTCGGGCGAAGGTGTCGGCTGCCAAGAAGTCGGTGAGATGAGTGCGCAACTGCTTGTGGCTGTTGTGGTGGAAGCGCTTGACGGTCGCCGGCTTGATCGTGCGATCCTGTTGGCTGGCAGACATTTTTCTGGAAACGCCGAGAAGCATCCGTTCGACCTGGCCGCCATTCGGGAAAACAGAGTTGGTTCGGGAAACCTGAACCGTTGGGATAGGTGGATTTTCCGCGCAACAGCAGCATGATGTTGCGAGCGCGGAGATGACCGACCGCGCCGGAACAACAGCCCGGCATTCAAGGCGAAAGTGGCTGTTGCCGCGATCAAGGGCGAGAAGACTCTGATCGAACTGGCGCAGGGCTTTGATGTTCACCGCATCCAGATCAAGCACTGGCGCGCTCGGCAAGGCGGGTCTGTTGTCCCGTTGCACGGCAGCACATGCGTGCATGGGCG
>CBDUEF010000381.1:0-3186 GCA_965366095.1 uncultured Cypionkella sp.
GGTCAAGAATATGGGCTATTCGATCCATGCGCCCCGCTGAGCTTTGGCGGCACAATTCTTTCCGGTTGGCGCTTGGCGTCACCCTGTTCATTCTGGCCACACTGATGTTGGCCAGCGGTATTGGCTATGGTTTGCTGCATGGGCAATTGACGGGCCGCCAAGATGCACGCGTGACCGAGATTTTCACAGCGCTTGCACAGACAAGCCTGCAAGGCGATGAAGTTGATCTGATCGAGGCCATCGCCACCCGGATCAATGCCAGCCCCGATCATGCGACGGTCTATCTGTTGCGCGGTGCGGGTGGCAAAATCCTGGCCGGTAATATGGCAGCCGTCGATCTGCCCAAGGCTTGGTCCACGCTGTCTGGCGCGCAAATCGGCGTTGTGACCGACTATCCCTACCGGGTGTTTTCAGGCCGGGCGGGCGGCTATGATCTGACCGTGGGTCTGAGCAACGCCGATCTGGATGATCTGCAGGAAATCGTTTTAAGTGCCTTTGGCTGGGCCGCGCTGATTGCGTTGATTGCCACACTTTCGCTGGGAGCTTTTCTGGCCATGCGGGTGCAACGGCAACTGTCGCAGGCCGAAGCCGCGATGGTGCGCGTGGCACAGGGCGATTTGACTGCACGGCTACCGGTTAGCGGTCGCGGTGATGATCTGGACCGGATTTCCACCGCTATCAACGCCAGTCTTGCGCGGCTTGCAAACCTTGTCGAAGCGATGCGACAGGTCAGCGCCGATGTCGCCCACGAATTGCGTGCGCCGTTGAACCGTCTGCGGATCAGGATCGAAACCGCCGCCGAAAAGGCCGCTTTGGGTGGCTCGGTCGACAATGATCTTGCCGCGGCCCTGAGCGAAAGTGAGACGATCAATCAGACCTTTTCCGCGCTTTTGCGGATTGCCCAAATCGAGGGTGGCGCGCGGCGTGACCACTTCGCTGCGATTGATCTGGCCGATATCATGGCCAATCTTGCCGAGATCTACACTGATGTCGCCGACGACGCAGGGATGAGTCTGACTTGCCTTGCCCGCAGCCCCGCCTTGATTTTCGGGGACAAAGAATTGCTGACGCAGGCCTTTGCCAATCTCATCGAAAATGCCATCCGCCATTGTCCGCAAGGCACCCGGATTGAGTGCAAGGTTGTTACGGCGCAGGGCCGTGGTATTGCTAGCGTTGCAGACAACGGTCCCGGCATCCCCGAGCAAGATCGTGAATTGGTGCTGCGAAGACTTTACCGGCTGGAAAAAAGCCGCACCACACAGGGTTCGGGGCTTGGCCTTTCCCTGGTGAAAGCCGTGGCTGATCTGCACAACGCAGAGCTGAGCCTTGCCGATGCCGCACCGGGTTTGGTCGTGCGCCTGACGCTGCTGCAGGCCTGAGCCGCATCGCTACAGATCGCGCGGAAACATCCGTTTTGGCAGGCGGAGTTGACGCAAAAGCCCTTCGTAGACCGCGTTCAATATGGGATAGAGCCTGCTATGCAGGAGGGGTTTGCCCAAATGAACCAAGGCATTGCCGACGGCCGCGACAAGCATCGCACCAACCATATCCAGCGGGAAATGCACGCCCAGATAAATCCGACCCCAAGCAACACTCAGCGCCAGCGCCAAGAATCCTATGCTCCAAAGCCACTGTGCGCTGACCATCAGAGAAATCGCCAGCACAAACAACAAGGTGCCGTGATCACTGGGAAAAGAGGCATCCGTCACATGGGGGATCATCTGACGGCCCAGGCCAATCTCGAAAGGGCGGGGATGATACCAGATCAGCGTGATGCCAACCGCGATGGCAAGGCTGAACAACGCCGCCAAAGTCGCATCCAGCAAGGTATATCGTAGGCATTTGCCACGTCGCACCCAGCCTATACCAAGGGCTGCCATCACAAGATAAACTGCGCCTGTCGCCAAGACTTTGGCGATGCCCACGGCCAAAGGCGACGGCCGCAGACCCGCATTCATTGCCAAAAAGGCGGTTTGGTTCCAGGTTTCGAGTGCAGAGAATGACATGAATCGGCCCCATACGGCTGGCCTTCGGCGCTTTCATGGCCAAGGAATAATGTGGAGTGGCCCCAGCTAGGTACTTCAAATCAGAGATACAAATTACAAATCTGTAACCCTCTGGGCGGGCCATACAGCCACACTGTATGCCGCCCGAAAGCTGGCTGTAAGGCGACCGCCCCATCTTACTCTGACCGGATCGCCTGTCGTGGTCTGGACATAGTGGAGAGACTAATGACACTTTTGAACACGCTTGCAATCACTGGCGGGCTGGTGATCTTTTCTTTGATAAGCGGCGCGCCTGCCTTTTCCGAAACCTCGGCCGAAGATCCGATTTTGGAAAGCCAGGCCTTCCTTGCGTCAAAAACCAGCTTGGCAGAAGCAACGGCGACAGCCGAGGCTGCCGTTGGCGGCAAGGTCTCGGGCATCGAGTATCAGATCGGCGAGAATGGCGCGCCGGATATCATTATGGCGGAGGTCACGCTTGCCGACGGGTCTGAAAAGACCGTCGCGATCAATCCAGCCGACGGCAAGGTGATGAAAATCACGGCTGCCGCCGACGAAAACGAAGCCGATTCGCAAGACGGCAGCGCCACGGAAACTGGCGAAAACACCGGCAACTAGGCCCGATCCGGGGTGAAGGGGTGGCGCCAAAGCGCTGCCCTTTCACGCCCGAAAGCCGCGCTTACAAAACTGTAAGGCCCGTGAAAGGCCTTTGAGGTTTGCAAGCATCACAAAGGCACAAATCACAGCAGAAAAAGGATGCCGCCATGACGGAGCAGATCATCAAGATCGACAAACTCACCCAGTGTTTCGAGGGCTTTACCGCGCTTCATGGGCTGACGATGACCATCGAAAAGGGCGAGGTTTTTGGCTTTCTGGGCCATAATGGCGCCGGCAAAACCACCACCATCCAGATGCTGACAACGCTTGCGCGCCCCGCCTCGGGGACGGCCAGAATTGCGGGCCATGACATCAGCGCGGACCCACTGTCAGTGCGCCGCTGCATTGGCTATGTGCCGGAAAACGTGCGGCTTTATGACACGATGACCGCTGCGGAAAACCTGATCTTCTTTGCACGTCTGTCAGGCGTCGCTGCGCCTGCGCGCCGTGTGGCCGAGGTGTTGGAGCTGCTGGGCTGTGCTGATCTGGCGAAAGTGCGAGTCGGCGGATTTTCCAAGGGCATGCG
>CBDUEF010000382.1:0-3158 GCA_965366095.1 uncultured Cypionkella sp.
CCAGTTAGCGCCGATGTTGATCAGGTTCACCAGCACCGACAGGCCTGCGATCACACCGGCCCGCCCCTCATTGCGCAGGGCATCGGCATGCAGCCCCAACAAAAGCTGCACTGGCACGCCGAGGATCAGGAACCGCAGATAGTCCTGCGCCAAGCCCGCAACCCGAGGCTCGCCCGCCATGACTTCAACAAAGCCCCCACCGAGCAGCCCCCAGAACACGATCACCCCAGCCAAGATCACAAGCACCAGCCCATGCGCACCCGCAAAAAGGCGACCGGCCGCCGCATGATCACCCGCGCCCAGATGCCGGGCCATCAAGCTGGACATGCCGCCACCGACCAGCGTGGCAAGCGCCGTCAGCACCATCACCACCGGAAAGGCAAGGCTGACCGCCGCCAGCGCCTCGGGGCCGATAAAGCGGCCGACGAAGATCCCGTCGACCACATTCAGAATGCCGCCCATCGACATGACCACAGCCATGGGCAGGGCATTGGACCAGAACAGCCGCCCGATGGGGGCGGTCAGAAACGGATTATCCTGTGAAACAGCGTGCCGGACAGACATCGCCCACTCCTCTCATGAGGCATTTCAAAAGAGATGGGAGCCTGCATTGCCCACCACGCGAAATGCTTCGAGGGTGAGATGTCGTCGCGTTCCGGGCTTCACCGTGACTTGCGTCCGCAGGCGGCAGGTGCCCGGCACCTTTTCTGTCCAGTAGCGCCGTCTGGCAAAGCAGTCAAGCTGCGGGATGTCCCTTCTGCGTCTGCATTTGGCTTGCTTGGTAGGAACCGCAGTTTTTAGGGCTCAATCGTTCGAATGAACGACGCCGAAATGCGGAGCGACGCAGCCGGCGAACGACAGCTTTTGCGGAATGCTTCCCTTCCGATGCGGCGCAGCCCTCAATAGGCTGTCCACCCTATGTGTCGAACTACGCTTCCGGCCCAGAGCAGCCTTTCCGGTGCTAAACACGCTTGAGCAAGGTCTTCCGCGAGCGGACATTCGGAATGTAAGTGGATTAGCCGCAGGACTGAAACGCCTGATGCGGGCGCAGCAGAGTTCTGCGCCCGCACTTTGCTTAGGCAATGACTTTTTCTTCGCCGTCTTTGCTTACGCTCATGTAGGCAACAATTGCGATGATCGCGGCAAGAAACAGCGCGCTGGTGATGATGGTGCCCAGCCCCATGCCGCCAAACTTGGTCGGTTGTGACAGCAGATCACCAAACGAAGCCCCAAGCGGGCGAGTGAAGATATATGCGAGCCAAAAGCCAAGGATCGGATCAAGGCCAAGCAAAGCATAGCCCAGCCCCAGCGAGGCGATGATCATGCCAAAGAGGATGCCGGTGGCCAGATACCCAAGACCGAACAACTCGGCCACCATATCGCCTGCCGCGGTCCCCAGCGCAAAGGTGAACAGGATCGCCAGCCAATAGTAAGCCTCGCGCTTAAAGGTAAAGACCTTGTGGATCGACAACGTCTTTTCCGAGGCATACCAAGCCGCAAAGGTTGCCGCCAAGGCGATGGTAAAGCCAATGGTTGTGGTGATCAGCGAGACACCGAAGTTATCGACCAAATTGTCGGTCACCAACGTGCCAACGATGCTGATCAGCACGACGGCCAGCCAATAGCTCCATGGCACATAGCGCTTTTGGCCAAATTGCAGAACCAAAGCACCGATAAGGATGGCTGTCATGATCAGCGAGGTTGCGGTCAGGCCAAAGCCCAAATTGACGGCCAAATAGTCGGCGGCGGTTTCGCCCATTGTAACGGCCATGAGTTTGATCAGCCAAAAATCGACAGTGACTTTCGGGACGCGGTTGTATTGGGTGCCAATTTCCATTGCAGGTCTCCTGAAGGGCAATATCACGGTTTGGCGGTGAGGGCGGTTTGCAGATCGGCCAGGGCCGCCGTGATGCCAGCGGCATCTGGTGCCGAAGCGCGCACGGACGATAGGGCGGTATCAGCGGCGCCGTCGATATTGTCCCAGTAGGCTGGATCCATCGGTCGCAGACCCTTGGAGTTTTCATCCCAAGCCAATTCGAAATCTGTGATGCGGGTCTTGGCACCCGCGAAATCGCCTTTCGCGGCCAGCGCCTGCACATCTGTGATAATGGTGGTGAAAATGGCGGTATCGCCAATTCCGGCAGAGCCGTTCGCATTAGCTTGCGTGGTGGAAAACGCCATCTGAAACCCTGTAAACGCGGCGACCGGCAGCGCGATCAAGGCGGTGGCGAGGAGGATTTGTTTCATTGTTTGCTCCGCTAGAGGCCAGATTGGCCGTTAGCCTTGCAATAGAGATCGCATCATACCTGCAACTTTCGGCCAGCTTACAGATTTGTGATCTGGGCGAGAACTTTGTGTTAGTCCGTAGACCTAGCTATGCTGAATTGAGCCTAAATGAAAGCGAACCATGCGCATTCTGTTGATTGAAGACGACCGCTCTGCTGCCGAATATGTTGCCCGCGGATTTTCTGAAAACGGCCATATCTGCGATGTTCTGGACGATGGCGCTGACGGGCTGTTTCAGGCCACGCGCGAAAGCTACGACGTGCTGGTGGTCGACAGGATGATCCCGGGGCTCGATGGTTTGTCGATGGTGCGGGCGCTGCGCGCGGCAGGGCGCAAGGTGCCAGTGCTGTTTTTGACGGCGCTTGGCGGCATAGACGACCGTGTCGAGGGGCTAGAGGCGGGGGGCGATGACTATTTGACCAAGCCTTTCGCATTTGCCGAACTGCTTGCGCGGGTCAACGCGCTTGCCCGCCGCCCCGTGATCCAAGAAGTCAAAACCACGCTGCGTATTGCTGATCTGGAACTTGATCTGATGCGCAGGCAGGCTACGCGGGGTGGTCAGACGATTGACCTTTTGCCGAAAGAATTCACGCTGCTGGAAGTGCTGATGCGTAATGAAGGCCGCGTGGTGACGCGTACGATGCTGTTGGAAAGAGTCTGGGACTTCCATTTCGATCCTAAAACCTCGGTTGTGGAGACCCATATCAGCCGATTGCGCGCCAAAATCGACAAGCCGTTTGAAGTGGCGCTGCTGCATACTGTTAAGAATATGGGCTATTCGATCCATGCGCCCCGCTGAGCTTTGGCGGCATAACTCGTTCCGGCTCGCGTTAGGAGTGACGCTGTTCATTCTGACGACGCTAATGCTGGCC
>CBDUEF010000383.1:0-3156 GCA_965366095.1 uncultured Cypionkella sp.
TCTCTGCGCTGCAAATCCTCGCACTGGCCCTCCTTGCCGCCTTGATGCTCTCAACCGAACTCTGGCTCGCCCCCAGAACCGCCACCCTGCGCTGGCCAGTGCGCGGCTATGTGGTGGTGATCGGCGCAATGGCGGCAACGGCGATCCTGCTTGCCCCCAACAGCGGCCATGTCCTCTTGCGGCTGGGAGCCGCGCTCTTCGTGCTTTCCGATGGCCTGCTGGCCCTGCGGCTCTTTGTGGTCACAGCCCCGGCCTGGCAAAGCCGCCTCTCGCTGGCCCTTTGGCCTGCCTATTGGCTTGGCCAGATGCTGATCGCCTATGGCGCCATCGTCTATTGGATCTATCCCAAAGGCTAGGCTCTTCCCATCTCGGGCCGAATTGACTAGGTGGAACACAGTCCTCGCTCAAAGGTGCCCGCATGTCCTTTTTCAAAAAGCTGAAAGACCGGATGTTTCGCTCATCCGACAAGATCGGCGAAGGGCTTGAAGCGCTGGTCGAGGCCCCGCCAGAAACCGCCACCCCCCAACCCACCGCCAAACCCGGCCTGCTCGCCCGCCTGAGCGGCAGCAACAATGAACCCCGCCGCCTGCTTGATGACGCCATGCTCGAAAGCCTTGAGGAGCTCCTCATTCAGGCCGATATGGGCGTGACCACCGCCACCCGCGTCACCGCCAACATCGCCGAAGGCCGCTTTGGCAAACGCATCTCCACGTCTGAACTGCGCCTCGCCCTCACCGATGAAATCGCCCGCATCATGGAACCGGTGGCCCGGCCCTTGCCGCTCTATCCGCAAAAGCCGCAAGTGATCCTTGTCGTCGGGGTCAATGGCTCGGGCAAAACCACCACCATCGGCAAACTCGCCTCGCAATTCAAAGCCGCCGGGAAATCCGTGGTGATCGCGGCAGGCGACACCTTCCGCGCCGCCGCTGTCGAACAGCTGCAGGTCTGGGGCAGCCGCGCCGGTGTTCCCGTCCTCACCGCCCCCGAAGGCTCCGATCCCGCCAGCCTCGCCTTCGACGCCCTCACCAAGGCCCAGGCCGATGGCGCTGATCTCTTGCTGATCGACACCGCCGGACGCTTGCAAAACCGCCAGGACCTGATGGAGGAACTCTCCAAAATCGTCCGCGTCATCCGCAAGAAAGACCCAACCGCCCCGCACAACACCTTGCTGGTGCTTGATGCCAGCACCGGGCAGAACGCGCTGAACCAGGTGGAAATCTTTAGCAAGATAGCCGATGTCTCAGGCCTTGTGATGACCAAACTCGATGGCACCGCCAAAGGCGGCGTCCTCGTGGCCCTCGCCGATAAATTCGGCCTGCCGATCCATGCCATCGGCGTTGGCGAGCAAATCGACGATCTCTCCCCCTTCGATCCGCAAGATTTCGCCCGCGCCCTTGTGGGCACACCCGACTAACCCTCCCCCCTTTCATCTGTCTGAAAATATCCCACGGGGGGTGCGGGGGGTGTGAAACCCCCCGCCCTTGTCAGCAGGCCCACCCTATGTCGCAATGGCTCATCTCACTCGAAGGCACCCCCTCTGGCCAACAACTGGCGCTGTCGCTGGCCCTCATGGCGGCCTTTTTGCACGCGCTCTTTGGCGCGCTGCAAAAAGGCCGCCATGATCCGTGGACCAGCCGCGCCGCCATCGATGCCAGCTACGGGCTGATCGCCGCCCCCTTCGCCTTGTTTGTCGTCCCTTGGCCCGAACCCCATATGTGGCCAATCTTTGCGGGCGCCTTCGTGATCCATGCGGTCTACAAAGTCTTGCAGGCCATGACCTATACCCGCGGTGCCTATACCGTGGTCTACCCCGTGGTGCGCGGCACGGGTCCGCTGTTTACCGTGGCTGCGGCGGGCATGGTGTTCGGGGAACGCTACGCGCCCTTGCAATGGGCAGGCGTGGCGCTGTTGGTCGCGGGCATCCTTGGCCTTGCCGCCTATAACCTGCGCACCATCACGCTGAACCGTGATCGGCTGCTGCCCGCACTCGGCTTTGCCTTCGCCACCGGGGCGCTGGTGGCCGCCTATACCACCTATGACGCCTGGGGCATCCGCGCCACCGCCGATCCCTTCACCTTCCTTGCCTGGTTTTTCATGATCGACGGCGTGTTCATCCCGCTGGTCTCACAGCGCCGCCTGCGCCAATTGCCGCGCGCCGAATGGTCCGCGCTCTTGCGGCGCGGTGTTCTTGGCGCATTTGTCGCCTATTTCTCTTTCGGGTCGATCATGCTGGCAACAAGGCTCGACAAAGTGGGCGAAGCGGCGGTATTGCGCGAGACCTCAACCGTTTTCGCCGCGCTGATCGCATGGCTGGTTCTGGGGGAAAAGGTCGGGCGGGCACGCTTTGCCCTGATGGCAATGATCGCGCTGGGCGCGGTGGTGATGGAACTGGGGGGGAGAACCGGATGAGCGCGCGCAAGATAAACCCGATGCTGAAACTGGCGCTAGAGCTTGGCCCGGTGGTGCTGTTCTTCATCGGATTCTCCCGGCTCAAAGATGAAACCTTCCATATCTTCGGCCACCAATCCTCGGGGTTCATCGTGATGACGGCGGCCTTCATTCCGCTGCTGTTGCTCAGCACCGGGCTTTTGTGGTGGCTGACCGGCAAGCTTTCCAAGATGCAGATCGCCACTTTGGTTCTGGTGATCGTCTTTGGTGGCCTCTCGGTCTGGCTGAATGACGAGCGGTTCTTCAAGATGAAGCCAACAATGATTTACCTCTTGTTCGGTGTGATCCTCGGCATCGGCCTGTTGCGCGGCCAATCCTATCTGAAACTGGTGATGGAAGAGGCGCTGCCGATGCAGCCCGAAGGCTGGATGATCCTCACCCGCCGCGTCACCGGGTTCTTTTTTGCACTCGCGCTCGCCAATGAGGCGATCTGGCGCAATTTCAGCACCGAAACCTGGGTCACCTTCAAAACCTTCGGCCTCACCGCCGCGCTGTTTTTGTTCTTCATGACCCAGGCCCGCCTGTTCGAGAAATACGGGCTGCCGGACGAGCCCCCCAAACCCTGATCGTTTCACAACCTGAAACAGAGCATTTCCGCGCCACCGCGCTCTCACCACAGTCCTGCCCCCATTCCGCCGCGCCCCGGCCCGAATATGGCGACAGCTTGGCAGCATCACCCAAGGATGCGCCATGTTAGATGATCTCTTC
>CBDUEF010000384.1:0-3137 GCA_965366095.1 uncultured Cypionkella sp.
GGCGGATTGTCATCGGGGATCGCGCTGGCGCTGGAGGCCGAGGCGCCTTTGCTGACGGTGCGGACGGCGGAACCGGAGGGGTTTGACGATATGGCGCGTTCGCTTATTTCGGGGCGGGCGGAACGCAACGCGGCAGCGACGGGATCGGTTTGCGATGCAATCCTGACGCCGTCACCGGGGGAATTGACGCTGCCGATCCTGCGGCATTTGGCAGGGGCCGGGCTGGTGGTTTCGGACGATCAGGCGCTGCGCGCGATGGCGTTGGCCTTTGCGCATCTGCGGATCGTGCTGGAACCGGGGGGTGCCGTGGCGCTGGCAGCGGCGTTGTTTGAAACGGATTTACCCGAGACAGTGATCTGCACGGCGTCAGGTGGGAATGTCGATCCGGTGCTGTTTGCGGATGTGCTGCGCAGGTTCAGAGATTGAGGTTTTCGAACATTATTGGCCGAATTTTGGGCTCATGTTTTAGGTTAAATAAGAAATTTAATTGTATGATATATAATATTAAAATCGAGAACTCATGTTAAAACATATTGACGGAATCAAACCATGACGCTGATCTACCTTGATGACTTGCGGCTGAACGCCGAGCTGACTGGCCCAGCAAACGGCCCGGTTCTGGTGCTGTTGCATGCGCTGGGAACCAACCTGTCGCTGTTTGATCCGCTGCTGCCTTTGCTGCCGAAAGGTCTGCGTATTCTGCGGATGGATCTGCGCGGTCATGGGCAATCGGATGCGCCCCCCGCCCCCTATGCGATGGGCGCGCTGATCCGTGATACCGAGCGGGTGATGGATCATTTCGCGCTGCGCGATGCCGTGGTCTTGGGCGTGTCGTTGGGCGGGATGGTGGCGCAGGGGCTGGCGGTGAAGCGGCTGGACCTTGTGCGCGCGCTGGTGCTGTCGAACACCGCCGCCAAGATCGGCTCGGCCGAGATGTGGCAGACCCGGATTGCCGAAGTGCGCGCCAGCGGTTTGGCCGATTATGCCCCCGGCGCGATGGGGCGGATGTTCGGGAGGAATTGGCAGACCGAGCCTGCGATGCCGCGCATCCGCGAGATGCTGGAGGCCACCAATCCCGAGGGCTGGATCGGCTGCGCCCATGCGCTGGCTGGCACCGATTTTTACACCACCACCGCCATGCTGACCCTGCCGACGTTGGTGATTGCCGGGGCGAATGACGGCACCACCCCGCCCGATCTGGTGCGCGAAACTGCCGAGTTGATCCGCGGCCACCGCTTTGCCCTGATGCGCGGCGCGGGGCATTTGCCCTTTGTCGAAAAGCCTGCCGAATACGCCGCCCTTCTGGATCAGTTTCTGACCGAGATCGGACATTGACAGAACGGTGCCGACAGCTAGGTTGCCTGTCTTTGCCCGAGTTTCAAATGCCTGACCGTTCCTCGCCCTTGGCCCTAACCTTCATCATCCTGACCGTGGCGCTGGATGCCATCGGGATCGGGCTGATCTTTCCGGTGATGCCGGATCTGATGGAAGAGGTGACGCATGGCACGCTGGGACAGGCGGCGCTGTGGGGCGGGGTTTTGGCCTCGTCTTTCGCGGTGATGCAGTTTGTTTGCGGGCCGCTGGTGGGCAATCTGTCAGACCGTTATGGGCGCAGGCCGGTTCTGATCACCTCGCTGGTGGTGATGGTGCTTGATTACATCGTGATGGCGGTGGCGCATACGGTGGAGTTGTTGCTGATTGCGCGGATCGTGGCGGGGATGGCTTCAGCGACCCATTCCACCGCAAACGCCTATATCGCAGATATTTCGGCACCAGATGAGCGGGCCAAGCGCTTTGGGCTGGTGGGGGCCGCCTTTGGCATCGGATTTGTCGCGGGGCCGATGATTGGCGGGCTGGTGGCGGGGATTGATACCCGGGCGCCGTTCTGGGTGGCGGCTGTTATGGCGGCCTGCAATCTGGCGCTGGGGCTGATCGTGTTGCCCGAAAGCCTACCCCTCTCAAAACGCCGGGCGTTTTCGCTGCGCCGCGCCAATCCGCTGGCCTCTTTCGCGGCGATCCGCAAGTTGCCGGGGCTGCGCACGCTGTTGATCGTGATGTTCCTTTATGCGCTGACCTTCAATGTCTGGCCTGCAATCTGGTCGTATTACGGCAAGGCCGCCTTTGGCTGGAATGCGACATGGATCGGAATTTCATTGGCTGCCTTTGGTCTGACCATGGCGGCAGCGCAGGCGTTTCTGGTGGGCCCGGTGATCAAACGGATCGGAGAGCGCAACACCGCCACCGTTGGTATGGTGGTCGAGCTGGGCAATTATGGGCTTTATGGTGTGCTGACCTCGGGCTTCTGGGCGCTGGCGTTGACGCCTGCCACGGCTTTGGGGGGTTTGGCTGGACCTGCCTTGCAAGCAATGATGTCGCGCGCAACCCCCGAAGATCAGCAGGGCGAGTTGCAGGGCATCAATTCCTCGCTCAATGCATTGGCGATGATCCTGTCGCCTTTGGTGATGACGCTGATCTTTGATTACTTCACCTCGCCCGCAGCGCCGATCTATTGGCCGGGCGCGCCCTTCATCCTGTCTGCGACAATCATGGTCGCTGTTGTGCTGATCTTTGTCGCCGGAACGCGCGAAAGGGCCAGTCCTGCCCCGCTACCTTGATCCCCGGAGGCCCATCATGAAGCTGCAAGACCTTGAGATTTTCGTTGTTGCCCCCCCTGCCCCCGGCTGGGGCGGGCGCTATTGGATATTCACCAAAATCACCACCAATGACGGCATCGTCGGCTATGGTGAGTGCTATGCCTCGACCGTTGGGCCAAAGGCGATGCGCGCGGTGATCGAGGATGTGTTCGAGCGGCATATGCAGGGCGAAAGCCCTGAAAACATCGAATTGATGTATCGCCGGGTGTATTCCTCGGGCTTTACCCAGCGGCCTGACCCTACCGTGATGGGGGCCTTTGCGGGGCTGGAGATTGCCTGTTGGGATATCCTGGGCAAGGCGCGCAACCGTCCGGTCTGGGCGCTGATCGGTGGCAAGATGAACCAGCGGGTGCGCTCTTACACCTATATCTATCCCGATCCGGGCAAGGAATCGGCCGAGTTCTGGGTCAGCCCTGATCTGACCGCCGAGGCGGCGGCGAAATGTGTGGCGCAGGGCTTTACGGCGGTGAAGTTCGACCCCGC
>CBDUEF010000385.1:0-3129 GCA_965366095.1 uncultured Cypionkella sp.
GAATTGTCATCACACCCTCGCACAACCCACCCGACAGCGGCGGCTTCAAATACAACCCGCCCCACGGAGGCCCGGCCGATTCCGACATTACCGACTGGGTGCAAGCGCGCGCCAACATCTTGCTCGAAGGGGGCCTGAAGGACGTTAAACGCATGGGGTTTGCACAGGCATGCAAAGTCGTTACTACGCACGAACACGACTATCTGGGCGCGTATGTCGCCGACCTCGGCAACGTGATCGACTTCGATGTGATCCGCAGCGCCGGCCTGCATCTAGGTGTTGACCCGCTGGGCGGCGCCGGTGTGCACTACTGGGCGCGGATTGCCGAGCACTACCAGATCGATCTGACGGTAACCAACACAGTGGTCGATCCGCAATTTGCGTTCATGACGGCTGACTGGGACGGTAAGATTCGCATGGACCCATCGTCGCGCTATGCGATGCAAGGGCTCATCGCGTTGAAAGATCGTTATGACATCTCATTCGCCTGCGATACCGATCACGACCGCCACGGCATCGTGACCAGCAGCGCCGGCCTGCTACCGTCAAACCACTACCTGAGCGTCGCCATCGACTATCTGTTCCGGCATCGTCCGCAGTGGGGCGCGGCGGCGGCGGTCGGCAAGACGGTGGTCAGCAGCGCGATGATCGATCGGGTTGCTGACCGGCTCGGTCGCCGCTTGTTCGATGCACCGGTCGGCTTCAAATGGTTCGCACCGGGCCTGTACGACGGCAGTCTGGGTTTCGGCGGCGAAGAGAGCGCAGGGGCATCGTTCTTGCGCCGCGACGGAAGCGTGTGGACCACAGACAAGGACGGCATCGCGGCGGCGCTGCTGTCGGCCGAGATCACTGCCAAGACCGGGCGCGATCCGGGCGCGCGGTACAGCGAACTGTGCACTGAGTTCGGAGAATTCTTTGCCGATCGCATGGATGCCCCGGCGACCACGGCGCAAAAGCAGGCACTGGCAAAACTGACGCCCAAGCAGGTCGCCAAGAACCAAGTGACGACTGAACTGGCAGGCGAGCCCATAACCAGCGTGATCGACCAAGCGCCTGGAAACCAAGCGCCGATAGGTGGCATCAAAGTCAGTACGAAAAGTGGCTGGTTCGCCGCGCGGCCCTCAGGCACCGAAGACATTTACAAAATTTACGCGGAAAGCTTCCGGAGCGAGGCCCATCTGCAATTGCTTCTCGCAGAGGCGCAACGCATCGTGGACGCCGCAATCGAATCCAAGGAATCAATATGACCACTCTTACTACCCTGAACCCTGATCTCCTTCGCAAGATGCACGCCTGGTGGCGGGCTGCCAACTATCTCTCCGTCGGGCAAATCTACTTGCATGCGAACCCGCTGCTCGAAGAGCCTTTGAGTCTGGCCCACATCAAGCCACGCTTGCTCGGGCATTGGGGCACCACACCTGGTCTGAATTTGCTGTATGTGCACTTGAACCGCCTGATCAAGCAGCATGATCTGAACATGATCAACGTCATCGGCCCAGGCCACGGTGGGCCCGGGCTGGTGGCAAGCACGTACCTGGAGGGTACGTACACCGAAACTTATCCGGACATCACGCGCGACCGCGATGGCATGCGCAAGCTATTCCGACAATTCTCATGGCCAGGCGGAATCCCAAGTCATGTGGCGCCCGAAACGCCTGGCTCGATCCACGAAGGTGGAGAACTGGGCTATTCGCTGGCGCATGCCTATGGCGCGGCCTTTGACAACCCCAACCTGATCGTGGCCTGCATCGTCGGTGACGGTGAGGCAGAAACCGGCGCGCTCGCGACAAGCTGGCACTCGAATAAATTCTTGAACCCAGCACGCGATGGCGCGGTGCTGCCGATCCTGCACCTCAACGGATTCAAGATCGCCAACCCAACCGTGCTGGCGCGCATTGGAAGGGATGATCTGACGTCCTTATTACGTGGCTATGGTTACGAACCGCATTTTGTGGTCGGCGACGACCCGATGACAGTACATCAGCTACTAGCGCAAACACTGGATACCGTGCTTGCGCAAATTCAGGCTATTCAGGCTGCAGCACGTTCGCCCAATGCACGCACACCGCCGCCACTTCCGCGCTGGCCGATGATCGTGTTACAGACGCCCAAGGGGTGGACAGGTCCCAAGGTGGTCGATGGCCTGCCTGTAGAGGGCACTTGGCGGGCACACCAGGTGCCAATCACGCAATTCACCAACGCTGATCACATCCGCCAACTTGAAGATTGGATGCGCAGCTATGCGCCGCAGGAGCTGTTCGACGCCACCGGCCGCTTCAGGGAAGAATTTGCAGCACTCGCGTCCGCTGGCAACAGGCGTATGGGCGCCAATCCACATGCCAATGGTGGCGCATTGCTCAAACCGTTGAGCATGCCGGATTTTCGTGAATTTGCGGTGCCGGTTTTGACGCCTGGCGGCACGCTGGGCGAGTCCACGCGGGTGCTTGGCGGTTTCCTTGCGGAGGTGATGCGCAGGAACACCGAAAGCGCCAATTTTCGCCTCTTCGGCCCGGATGAGACCGCTTCCAACCGGCTCGGTGCGGTAGTGGAGGTTAGCGGCAAGGCGTGGATGGCCGAGATTGACGCGGTCGACGTCAATCTGTCGTCCGATGGTCGGGTGATGGAAGTGTTGAGTGAGCATCTGTGTGAGGGCTGGCTTGAGGGCTATCTGCTCACTGGGCGACACGGTCTGTTCTCGTGCTACGAGGCTTTTGTGCATATCATTGACTCGATGTTCAACCAGCACGCGAAGTGGCTGAAGGTCTGCAACCAAATCCCGTGGCGCAAGCCCATTGCATCGCTCAACTACCTGCTCACCTCGCATGTCTGGCAGCAGGACCACAATGGTTTCTCTCATCAGGACCCGGGCTTCATCGATGTGGTTGCGAACAAGAAGTCCGACGTGGTCCGCATCTACCTGGCACCGGACGCGAACTGCCTGTTGTCGATCACCACCCATTGCCTGCGCAGCCGCAACTACGTCAACCTGATCATCGCGGGCAAGGCACCGGCATTGCAGTGGCTCGATATTGAGTCGGCGGTTCAGCATTGCACTATAGGCGCAGGTGTCTGGGAGGGGGCCAGCAACGATTCCGGTGGCGAGCCGGATGTGGGGATGGCTTGTGCCGG
>CBDUEF010000386.1:0-3102 GCA_965366095.1 uncultured Cypionkella sp.
TCCCGGCTTTGGCCACCCGCAGGTCATTCTCCCAAAAGAATTTCGCATCCGACAGCCGTGCGGACAGCACTTTTTGGTTGCCCGCAAGGATCGTCTCGCCATGGTCGGTGGCCTCATTGTTGGCGACGGTGACAAAGCCCTCGATCCGGCCGGTTTTGGGGTTGCGGGTCGAGAAGAATTTCTGATGCTCGCGCATCGAGGTTTGCAGCACCTCGGGCGGCAGGCCAAGGAAAGCCTCGCCGATCCGGCCCATCAGGGGGACGGGCCATTCGACCAGCCCTGCGACTTCGGCCAGCAGTTTATCGTCGGGGACCAGTTCCATTCCCGCGGCGAAGGCGAGGTTTTGTGCGCCTTGCAAGATCGCGGCCTCGCGCTCGGACGTGTCCAGCACGACATGGGCGCGTTTGAGTTTGGTCGCGTAATCGTCAAAGCCGGTGACGGTAAAGCTGGCGGGTGACAGGAAGCGGTGGCCCTTAGTGGCGTTACTTGCGGTTGTGCCGTCGATGGTCAGGGGAACCACAGAGTTGCCGGATTCGTCCGAGAGCAGGCAGATGATGGAATGCAAGGGGCGCACCCAGCGCAGGGTGCCATTGCCCCAGCGCATGGATTTGGGCCAAGGGAAGGCGCGGATCGTGGCCTCCAGCACCTCGGCGATGATGGTGGGGGCGGCGCGACCGGGCTTTTCGATCACGGCGTAAAGCGTTTCGCCCTTTTTATCGGCGCGGCGTTCGAGTTGATCGAGCGTCAGGCCGGTGGAGCGCAAGAAACCGTCAATCGCGGCTTGGGGGGCGGTGGCGCTGGGGCCTTTGCGTTCCTCGCGCAGGGCGCGGCTTTCGGCGGACAGGCCATCGATCGACAAAGCAAGGCGGCGCGGCGTCGAAAAAGCCCCCGCCGAAGCATAGGTCAGGCCAGCCTCAACCAGGCCATTGGTCATCAGGGCTTTCAGATCCTCGCGCGCGCGGGCTTGCATCCGGGCCGGGATTTCCTCGGAGAACAACTCGATAAGTAGATCGGCCATGTGATTACTCTCCCTTGCCGGGGTGGAATTGTTGCCAGGCAAAGGCCCGGCCATCGGGAAACACCGCAACGACACGATCCACATCGGTGGCAATATTGGACTGGCTTAGAAAGGCGATTGCCTCGCCTGTCTTCAAGGCTTCACCGATCTTTGCGGCATCAAAGCAATCAAACCAATTCGGCGCGTTCAAAGGCACGGCACCGTCATAGGTTTCATAGGTCTCGGTCAACATGGCTTGGGTCATCGGCGTCTGAAAGCAGGCGCGGAAGCGCAACGGCGAGGTATCCGCGTTGATGCCTTGGATATTCTCGGCCAGAATCGGCTCGGGCTGGCCGGTTTCGATCAGGGTAAGCTCGATCCGGTTGGTCGCATCAAAGCTGACCGGGGTATAATAGGCGTATTCTTGAAGCCAATAGATCGAGGCCCCGGCAAGAAGTGCGGTGATCACGATAAAGCCTCCGACAAGTTTACCATTCACAGATCCGCCCCCGCTGGTGTGAGCCGGAACGCATCGGCGCATTTCTTGGCCAGAGTGCGAACCCGACCGATATAGGCTTGGCGTTCGGTCACCGAGATCACGCCGCGCGCATCCAGCAGGTTGAACAGGTGGCTGGCCTTGATGGTTTGATCATAGGCGGGATGGGCCATGATGATGGTTTTACCGGTTTTCGCATCAAGTGGCGGGAAATCCAGCAGGCGCTGGCATTCGGCCTCGGCATCCTCGAAATGGCGCAAAAGCTGTTCGGTATCCGCTCCGTCGAAATTGTGCCGGGAGTATTCCTCTTCGGTTTGCAGGAAGATATCGCCATATGTCAGCGGGATTGCCGAGGCTGGATCGTTAAACGGCATGTCCATAACGTGATCCACGCCCAAGACATACATCGCCAGGCGTTCAAGCCCATAGGTCAATTCGCCCGAAACCGGCTTGCAATCATGGCCGCCGACCTGCTGAAAATAGGTGAACTGCGACACTTCCATCCCGTCGCACCAAATCTCCCAGCCCAAGCCCCAGGCGCCAAGGGTCGGGCTTTCCCAATCATCCTCGACAAAGCGGATATCGTGCAGGCTGGCATCAATGCCGATGGCAGCAAGAGAGCCAAGGTAGAGGTCTTGCAGATCGGGCGGCGAGGGTTTGATGATGACCTGATATTGATAGTAGTGCTGCAGGCGGTTGGGATTTTCGCCATAGCGCCCATCGGTCGGGCGGCGCGACGGCTGGACATAGGCGGCGGCCCACGGCTTTGATCCAAGGCTACGCAGGGTGGTTGCGGGGTGAAAGGTGCCTGCCCCCACCTCCATGTCATAGGGTTGCAACACCGCGCAGCCCTTCGAGGCCCAGTAATTCTGCAATCTTAGGATGATTTCCTGAAAACTTTGCGGGGCTTTGGCGGCGTCCAACATGGCAGACCTCTTGAAATGCAGCCTTTCCATAGGCAAGAGGCAGGCTAGGGTCAATGCAGAGCGCTGGGTCAGGCTTGTAAAAGCACGTGCATCCGGGCCAACCTCTGTTAGATTTGCCGAAATTTGCGCCCATGAGGCGTGCAAGACAGGTTGGGTTGCGGATGAGAATGGTGATTTTCTGGGCGGCGATAATGTGGGCTGTGATCAATGGGCCGAGTGCGGCGCAAGATCAGGCTTGGTTGCAGGTTGAAGCGCAGCCCAGTCTGGCCAAAGCCCTTGATCGCGCTCGGGCCTATGGCTCGCTGTTTCCCGACACCAGTGGTTTCAAGATCAAATCCGGCTGGTATGCCGTGGTTTTGGGGCCGCAAAGCCCTGCCGCCGCTGCCGGACGGCTGAATGATCTGAAACGCTCGGGGATGATTCCCCAAGACAGCTATATCACCGACGGCTCCGATCATCGCGCCGCGTTCTGGCCAGAAGCCGGAGTGCCAGACCCTGAGGCAACTGCGCAGGATGAGGCTGTGGCGGTCGAACCGCTCCCTGATCCCATCGTGGTGGTCCCCGAACCCGTCGCAGAGGCTGTGATTGATCTGGACGAAACACCAGCCGAGGCCAAACGCAGCGAAGCGGCGCTAAGCCGGGATGACCGGATCGCTTTGCAAAGCGGGTTGGCGTGGTATGGG
>CBDUEF010000387.1:0-3095 GCA_965366095.1 uncultured Cypionkella sp.
TGCGACAGGGTGTCTACGAACATGCCGTTGATGAAGTTGCGGTGTCGGGCAGTCATGGCTGATTCTCCCTAAAAAGCTAATGTTCCACAATGCAGAACTAAACTACTATATAATGGATTATTGTAAGCAGGTTTGTGTTTGTCAACACCGATGAGATCCGGCCGGATTTCGTTGGGCTGAGCCAGATCAGCGCGTTTCCAGATAATCGAGGAACCGCATGAACCAGACAGCGGTGCCGAGGCCCGTGACCTGAAACGACCGTAAAGGGATTGTGCGGATCGTAGTTGTCGGGAACGGCAGGCTTTCGGGCGATGCGCCCAACACCCTTTCGGCCATCACCCGCCCCATAACATTTGACATGGCCACACCGCGGCCATTGTAGCCCAGCCCAACCAAAAGGCCCTTTTTGGGTTCGTGCAGATGCGGCAAGTGGTCATCCGTCAGGGCGATCCTGCCGCCCCACCTGCGTGTCCACGACACGCCTTTAAGCGGAGAAAAACCGCGCTCTGCATCCTTGGTCAGCAAATCAAACCCGGACATTTGGCCGCCCCGCTCGGTCTCGCCCAACCCGCCATAAACCATCTGGTTTCCCGGCTCGCGGCGGGCGTACATGATGATGCGGCGACTGTCTGAAATGGTATGACCCTGTGGCAGAATGCTGGCGATCACATCATCAGGCAAAGGGCCGGTCGCAATCTGGATGGGCGATAGTGGTATGATGCTGCTGGCCAATTTTGGTATCAGATCACCCGAATAGCCATTGGTCGCAACAACCACCCAGTCGGAAGTGACAGCCCCCAGCGTGGTACGCGCCAGCCACTTTGCACCATTCTGGCGAAGATCAACAACCGCTGATGTGCCATATATCTGTGCCCCGCGCTGTTTGGCGGCTTGGGCCAACCCAAGAGCCAGCGAAAGCGGTTGAACTGCGCCGCCTCCGGGGGTGATCACTCCCGCTTTATAGGCCCGCGTCCCCGAAACTTGCGCCAGTTCTTCCCCGGTCACGATGCGCATTCCGGCACCGTGAGCATTCCATTCTGCGGCTCCAACCTTGGCCAGACGCAGCGCCTTGTCGTTGTGGCAGACGCGCAACCATCCATGCTGCCTAGCCTGACACTCAATCTGATAATTCTTGATCAGAGCAAACAACTCGTCTGCGGAATTAAGCGATGTTTCGGTCAGGCGGTCAAAATAATTTGGGCCCAGAAGCTCCTTGAGTTTGTCGGGCGTGTTGAAGGGCAGCATCGGATTGACCTGTCCTCCTGATCGGCCCGAAGCCCCATAAGCCACGTCGCCTGCATCAAGCACCACCACGCGGCTGCCCGCCTCGGCCAGCATCAGCGCGGCACGCAGGCCGGTAAAGCCCGCTCCAATTATCGTCACATCCGCCGTTGTCTCGCCAGCAAGCGGCGGATGATCTACCATCTCCGGCGCAGTGTCGGCCCAGAAAGCGCGTTGCCCTTCACTGGGCGAGCTCATGACGGTGGCCATCGCTGCTCCTATAATGCAAAACTAAAGTCGCATCATATGGTAGTAAAAAGTGATCCGTCAACCCAAGGTCAGACCAACGCTGCGGTCCAGCCCAGCTTTCCAGAGATATCGGCTGCCGACGCAATGATGCGGCCACTTTGCGCGATAACCTCCTGTGCTGTTACCTGTTCGGTCAGGGCCCAAAGCGAAAGGCAGGCTGTCACCTCGCCCTGCGCGTTGAAGATGGGAGCCGCGATGCCGGTAACCTGTAGAAACTCTTCATCCACAGCGGTGGCGAATCCCTGTTCCCGTATTCTCGAAAACTCGGAAATCAATTCGGCAAGATCGGTCTTCGTCCGCTCGGTGAATTTTTCCAGCCGGAGTTTGCCAAGAATATTTTGAAATCGCTGCGATGACAGATTGGCCAGAAAAACTTTTCCAGCAGCTGTACAGTGCAAGGGTGCATGGTCGCCCGAATGCGACCCGTAGCGCACGGGGGCCACGTCGAACGTCCGTAAGTACAGGATTGTGTCTTCATCTAATACCGATAAAGCCACGTTCATGGAGCAGCTTTCGGCAAGATGTTCCATCACGCTACATGCAACCTGTTGCAAATCAATGCGGCGCCAAGCCGATCGCGCCCAATAGTGCAGCCGTGATCCAATGCGATACCGACGCGTAGGCTTGTCGTAGTCGACCAGACCTTCGCCCTGAAGCACGCCAAGAATTCGGTGGCAGGAGCTCTTGACAAAGCCGGTCTTCGCCACAATTTCGGAAAAAATCATTGGCTCGCGCGCATTGCAAAGGATGTCCATAACCAAGGTACATTTTGTAACAATCGTGCTTTCAGTTTGCTTGGACACTGCCATCTCGATCCTCCTGCAATGTGGAACCTCTTAAAGCCGACATGTCCGACAAGCCGCATCATTGTAAAGACCGTGTGTAGAGAAAGTGATTTAAGCGGAAGAGGTTGTTCTATTGCTATCGAAATACGGATCTTTGTGGATGGCAATACAAGCGCCCTCGCCTCACGCCGGGCTTAGAAACCGCCGGACCTCGTTGCCCACGGACAGATAGAAAAAAGGAGAAAAAGGGCGCAAGAGATTGGCGCCAAGTAAATGTTACGGCGGTTTGAGGCCGTTACAGCCCTTTTGAAGCCGGCGGATCAGACGCAAACGACGCTACGCCTTGCCGAACTGGTGATATAGGCCGGTCCTTCCGCAGAGATCGTCAATGTGGGGAAGGGTGACGGACATATCGCTGCGTCGACAAGATCACCTTGGGGTAATCCCCCCGCAAGTAAGGGGCTGGATAAGTAGAAGCTTCTCGGCACGCTGCCTGAGGAGATTTTGAATGAAGAGGACGAGATACAGCGAACCCCGGATCTTTGCGATCCTGCGCCCCGCCAGATGGGTGTTGAGGTGTCCCCAGCTCTGGAGCCGCTTTGCTTGGTTATTTTGGATCCAAGAAGAAGTGCGGATGTCATCGCAAAATCGGTTTACGGGCGAGGTCAAAAGCGACTCTGTGGCGCAGGTGGTTGATCGCGGCTATGGGGTCGGCGATGTGGCCAAGAGGCTCGGGGTCAGGACCAAATCGCTCTAGACTTGGAAGGCGCAGTTATCGAA
>CBDUEF010000388.1:0-3092 GCA_965366095.1 uncultured Cypionkella sp.
CTCTTCGTCCTCGATAACTTCCACCTTTGCCGCTGCAAGAGGAAGAAGCGCCTTGTCACGTTCGGATGCATTCGAAGGCGATCCATGAACGTATTGACTGATCCAGCTTTGCAACTCGCTCTCAAGTTGGGCGCGTTCGCGATTGGAGCCGATCATATCGCGCACCATGCATTTCAAATAGTGGCTGAAACGCGATACGGCGAAAATATAGGGAATGCGGGCTGAGATGTTATCCGAGGCTGTCGCTTGCTCGTTTTGATATTTTTTCGGACGATAAAGCGACTGGCCGCCGATAAAGGCCGCGCGGTCGGTATTCTTGCGATGAACCAGGCTGATTAGGCCGGACTTGGAGAGCTCGCCCTCGCGCCGATCATCTATGGCGAATTCGGTCGGGCATTTCATATCGGTGGAGCCATCACCGGTATCAAAGTTGTGGACCGGCAGATTTGTCACCTCACCGCCTGATTGAACGCCGCGGATCTGCACCGTCCAACCATATTCCTTGTGCGCGCGATTGATGTTCACCGCCATCGCATGGGCCGCGTTCATCCAAGCATAGTTCTTGCCTGCATGCCCGTCTGTTTTCTCTTCAAAGTTGAACTCCTCCACCGGCTCGCCGTTTTGGCCATAGGGCGACCGCGACAACACCCGCGGCAGGGTGATCGCAAGATAACGCGAGTTTTCCGAATCGCGCAGCGAATTCCAGCCGGCATAGTCAGGCGTGTCGAACACCGTCGACAGATCGCGCGGATTGCCAAGCTCGTTCCAGCTGTCCATCCCGAGCAGGGTTGGCGCGGCGGATGAAATAAACGGGGCCATCGCCGAAGCGGCAATTTTGCCCAAATCGCGCAACAGGCGCACATCTGACGCCGAATGATCAAAATAGAAATCGCCGATCAACGCGCCGAAAGGCTGACCGCCCAGCTGGCCGAACTCTGCCGAATAGATCTTTTTGAACAGCGGGCTTTGATCCCATTTCGCGCCCGGATAGGCGCGCAATTCGCGGTCCAACTCGGATTTGCCGACGTTCATCACCAATACCTTGAGCGAGGCATCGGATTCCGTGTTGTTGACCGTATAGGCCAACCCGCGCCAGCTGCTTTCCAGCTTTTGATATTCTGGGTGGTGGATGATCTCATTGACCTGCGCCGTCAGCTTTTCGTCCAGCTTGGCCATCATCTTGTCGATGGTATCAAGAATGTCTTCGCTGATCACCGAGTCGTCAGACAGCGCTTCACGCACCAAAGTGGCAACCGCGTTCTCAACTTCTTTGGCCGCCACATCGGACCGCGGCTTGAAATTTTGCTTGAGGATCGCCGAGAATTCATCCAGCTCGCTTAACGCGCCACCGGCTCCTGCGTCCCGTTCAAGTTCCGTTGCCATATTGTCTTCCCAATCTGTTTAAAATTCCGAACCGCAACAGCGATGCGGCGAAAAACTTATTCTGCAGAATCATCCGGCTTGGCGGCTTTGGCGCGGCGATCATCCAAAGCAGCCATCAACTTCGGGTCTGCCAGCAACGCCTTGAGCTGGTCCTGCGCGCCGACCTTGCCATTCATATAGCGCTGAAGGTTGGCCAATTGCTGACGCGCCTCAAGCAAAGTGGCGAGGGCAGGCACCTGGCGCGCGATTTCGCCGGGGCTTAGGTCGGCCATTTTGGAGAAATTTAGGTTCACGCTCAACTTGCCGCCTTGCTCTGGGTCAAGCTGATTGGCGACATTGATCGCAATCCCTGGCGCAACCGACGCCATGAAATCATCCAGCGTGTCCGAGGACACCTGCGAAAACTCACGATCAGTGATCGAAGGTTTCTCAACTTTAGAAGCATTCCCCGAAAGATCTGACATCACGCCCATCACAAAGGGCAGCTCAACCTGAACATTCGCGTCAATCGGATCGGCATAGGAGATTTGAACACGCGGCGGCCGATTGCGTTTGATGAAACCTGTCGCAGAATCTGCAGTAGCCATAGCCGTCTCCCATTTATTTTTCGAAAAGAAAGCCGCAACTGGGCTCATAAGTCAACATATTTGCACAAACCAAATAAAACGTCTGTTGGGGCATTATTGTTCCTGAATCAGCTCTCTGACAAGAGCATGAAAGTCCTTGGACAACATATTTCTTGCTTTGAACAATAAAATCGGGATCGGGCTGGCCGGTTCGCGGATACGAAAGAAATCCTCGACGGTCTTTATGATGGCCCCGGCATGTTCACGGCTGACAATTTCAGGCGCTGGAGAATCGTCATCTGCCGGTTGCACCCAGTCATCCGCGGAACGAATCCCTGCTGCACCCGACAAGTCCCGCATGCGCGACATCGACAATGAGAAACCCGGACCTGAATCGAAGGTTAATTTGGCATAAGACGCACTGTTTTCAAGCAGCGCCTCAATCGCCTCGACCAAGGGGCGCCCGATCAGCAGGCGCGATTGGGTGACAAGGATCAGCGCCAGAGACGCGGGCTCGGTGGTGGCGAAATAATGTTCAATCGCCTGTAGCGCGCGATAGGCCGCCCGGTGATCTGGAACATCGGCTGGGGTCGCTGGCACGGCATAGGCTTGCCCACCGCTGGCGACGGCACTCGGCGCCGCATCTTCGCCCGCGACGGGCGGCGCTCCGGCTTCACCCACCAGATCGGTACGGGTTGCCAGGATCATCTCGCGAATTTCGCCCAGCTTGTCTTGAAGCCGATCCACACGCGGCGAACAGGGGGGGGTTGCTGCCCGGCAGGCAGTGGCGATCCGCTTTAGTGCATCTTGCAGATCGCCGATTTGGCTGAACAGTGGATCCACCGATTTGGAATTCTCGGACGAGCCAATGGCGTTGGCAATCTGCGCACCGTCGCCCGCCGCCTCTCCTTCGCGCGGGGTGATCTTGCCGGCAGCTGTTCCATAGCTGCGGAAATTGATGTCTCCATAGCGGCGATCGTTGAAAAGCGGCGCATATTCCAGCGGCGCGACAATCGTTGGCAAAGAGGCCAGTTCTTCGATCGCATTGGCGCGATCTACCGGTTCGGTCGGCAAAACCGAATCTGGATAGGCGTCAAGCAGGGCGGCCACGGCCATCACCGCATCATAAAACCCCTTGAACCG
>CBDUEF010000389.1:0-3083 GCA_965366095.1 uncultured Cypionkella sp.
CGAGCGTCTCCAGCGACGGCACATCGCCACAACAGGCCATGACCACATCCGGCTCTCCCTCGGCATCGTTGCTGGCCCATTGCCAGATGCCAATTCCCGCAGCGCAGTGCTTGGCAGCGGCTTCCATTGTCAGAGCGCATAGGTCTTCGGGTTCCAGATTGTGCAGATGGTTCTTGCCGCAAGCGCGCGCGATGGTCTGCGCCTCAAGCGTCAACACCTTGAGATAGTTCTTCAAACGCCGCCCACCGAGAACAGGATCAAAGCGCTTCATCAGCTCGGGGTCCTGGGTGGTGATACCGGCCGGATCCTTGCCCTCGTGCCAATCATCATAGGCGTCGGCGGTGGTGCCAAGCTTTTGATATTCGGATTCCCATTTCGGATCATTGTCGCCCAGCGCGATCAGCGCCGCGGTGCCGATGGCAACCGCATCAGCGCCCATGGCCATCGCCTTGGCCACATCGGCCCCGGTGCGGATACCGCCCGACACGATCAGTTGCACTTTGCGGTGCATGCCCAGATCTTGCAGCGCCTTCACCGCCAGCGGAATACAGGCCAGGATTGGCATACCGACGTGTTCAATAAACACATCCTGCGTTGCCGCCGTGCCGCCCTGCATGCCGTCAAGAACCACAACATCGGCCCCGGCCTTGACCGCCAGAGCGGTGTCGTAATAGGGGCGCGCGCCGCCGATCTTCACATAGATCGGCTTTTCCCAATCGGTGATCTCACGGATTTCAAGGATCTTGATCTCCAGATCATCGGGGCCGGTCCAATCCGGGTGACGACAGGCCGAGCGCTGATCAATGCCCTTGGGCAGGTTGCGCATCATCGCCACGCGGTCCGAGATTTTCTGGCCCAACAGCATGCCGCCGCCGCCGGGTTTGGCGCCTTGGCCCACCACAACCTCGATCGCATCAGCGCGGCGAAGATCGTCGGGGTTCATGCCATAGCGTGACGGAAGATATTGATAAACCAGCGTTTTGGAACTTCCACGCTCTTCTTCGGTCATGCCGCCGTCGCCGGTGGTTGTCGAGGTGCCAGCCGCGGATGCACCGCGACCAAGGGCCTCTTTCGCCGGACCGGAGAGCGATCCGAAAGACATGCCGGCGATGGTGACCGGGATATCCAGATGGATCGGCTTTTTGGCGAAACGGGTGCCAAGCCAAACGTCAGTCGCGCATTTCTCGCGGTAGCCTTCCAGCGGATAGCGGCTGATCGAGGCGCCAAGGAACAACAGATCATCGAAATGCGGCAGGTGGCGTTTGGTGCCAGCGCCACGGATGTCATAGATGCCCGAAGCAGCAGCGCGGCGGATTTCGGCGTTGATGGCCGGGCTGAAAGTTGCCGAAAAGCGCGGCGGTGTGTGAGGAAAATCGCTCATGTTTTGCCCTTAATACGCCGACGCGTTGTCGATGTTGAAGTTGTAAAGCTTGCGCGCCGATCCATAGCGGCGGAACTCTTCGGGTTTGGCCAGATGATCGGCCTCGCCTTGGCGCAGCAGATCAGCCAGGATCTCCAGATGCTCGGGGCGCATTTCTTTCTCGATGCAATCGGCGCCCAGGCTTTTGACCGAACCGCGCACAAAGAGCCGCGCCTCGTAAAGCGAATCGCCCAGCGCGTCGCCCGCGTCGCCCAGCACAACCAGATTGCCCGATTGCGCCATGAAGGCCGACATATGGCCGATCGAACCATGCACAACGATGTTGATGCCCTTCATCGACACGCCGCAGCGGCTGGAGGCGTTGCCCTTGATCACCAAAAGCCCGCCACGCCCGGTAGCGCCTGCGTATTGGCTGGCATTGCCATCCACAATCACCGCACCTGACATCATGTTTTCGGCCACACCCGGACCGGCAGAGCCTTTGATCCGAATGGTGGCCTGCTTGTTCATCCCGGCACAGTAATAGCCGGTCGAACCATGCACGGTGATCTCAACCGGGGCATCAACGCCGGCGGCAATCGCATGCGCACCCTTGGCGTTGGTGATGTCCCAGGCCGTCATGTTGGTTTGGCCCTTCAGGGCATGAAGCGCGGAGTTAAGTTCGCGCAGGCCCTTGGCCCCCAAATCGAATGTCTGCATGTTCAGTGATTCCAGAAATAGACGGTTGCAGGCTCGGGCTCCCAGACGCGGGCGTTTTCGATGCCCGGCAGGTTGACCAGTGCCCGATATTCCGAGCCGAAAGCGACATATTGATCGGTTTCAGCCATGACAGCGGGTTTGCAGGCGATGGGATCGCGCACAACACCAAAGCCGTCTTTGGTGCCGACCACGAAAGTAAAGAACCCATCGAGGTCATCAAGGCTCGATTCAAGCGCCTTGCCCAGCGTTTCACCTTCGCGCATCCGCCATGTCAGATAGGCGGCGCCCACTTCGGTATCATTCTGGGTTTCGGTAAAGATACCCTCATGCGCAAGGGTGCGGCGCATGCTGTTGTGGTTGGACAGCGAGCCGTTGTGAACAAGGCACTGATCCAGCCCGGTCGAGAACGGATGCGCGCCAAGCGTGGTGACTGCGCTTTCTGTCGCCATGCGGGTGTGGCCAATGCCATGGGTGCCAGTCATCTTGGAAAGATCAAACCGAGCGGCCACGTCTTTGGGAAGGCCAACTTCCTTGTAAATCTCAAGGCTGTCGCCAACGCTCATCACTTTGACGCTTGGATGATCTGCCACCAGTGCCGCGCGCGCTTTGGCCACGGACGCATCTGGCACTTCAAGCACGGCGTGGGTGCTGATCACCTTCATCGCCACCGGCTTGCCGATGGCTTTGCTGATCGCCTTGTCCAGACCGCTGAAATCGGTCTCGGGATGGGCGGATTGCACGGTGATCTTGGTGATGCCATCATCGGCACCAGAATAGATCGCAATCCCCGCACTGTCGGGGCCGCGATCTGTCATGGTGATGAGCATATCTGTCAGCATCGCCCCAAGTTTAGGCTCAAGCGATTTGTCTTTTAGGAATAAACCTACGATTCCGCACATTCGGACCTCCACGGTTTGCGTTTAAGTCACGCTATCATTTCTTTTCGAATCGTCAACTGTAAAGAAACTTCTTTTATTGCTAAGGCAGATTATTTCCCCTGAGC
>CBDUEF010000390.1:0-3080 GCA_965366095.1 uncultured Cypionkella sp.
CGCGCGGCCAACGCGGCCTCAAGGGCCGGGGCGTTGGGGTCGCTGGACAGGGTGGCGAGCACGTCTCCGGCAAGGCCAAGCGCCTGACATTCCGACCTGAAGCCCTCGATCCTGTGCAGGCCATTGTTTTGATCGGTCGGCGGTGCGATCAGCAGCAGGCGCTTGTGTCCGCGGGATGCAAGCTGTTGGGTGGCGATGCGGGCGAAACTGTGGTTGTCGCAGTCGAAATAGGGGTGGTCGATGCCCGTATCGGTGCGGCCATGGGTGGCGAAAGCAAAGTCGCGTTCGGCCATGTAATGCGCGCGCGGATCATCGGGGCGGGTCTGGTTCATGATCACCCCGTCGGCGCTGCCGGTTTCCACGATATAGCGGATCGGGCCCATCGGGTTTTCGTCCGCAGCCATGGGAAAGACGATCATATGATAGGCCGTGCCACGCATGGCTGCGGCGATGGAATAGATCAGGCGGGAGGTGTGGTTCATCATCTCGGCCTCGGCCGAAAGCACCAGCGCGACGACATTGGTTTTGCCGGTGCGCAGCCGAACCCCGGCGCGGTTGGGGTGATACTCCAGAGTTGCCGCCGCTTCACTTACGCGGCGTTTGGTTTCCTTGCTGATGTCGGGTGCATCCTTGAGCGCGCGCGATACGGTGGCCACGGCAAGGCCAGTGGCCTCGGCCAGAGTTTTCAAGGTAGGGCGGATCATTTTGCGGCTGGGTGCCGCTGGCGTGGGTCAGTTTTGGGTTTAACGACCGGTCCTGAGACGGCTCTGGACGGTGACATTTTTTCGGCAGTTTTGGTGCTGGGGGCGAACAGGGGCAAGAGGGTTCCTCGATAAGATTACCGCGCAATTGAACCCCAGAGTGTGGAGAAGAAACAAGCGAAAACACGCTTGAATTGAGGCCCTATAACGATATAGAAAACACAACTGCGTCCAAAGTGGCCCGGCGTTGCAAGGTGTGCCGGGAGCCTGACGTGTATGGGGCGAATCCTGAAGATGGGTCTGTCGCGGCTGCCGATTTGGTGCCAACGCAGGGGAGAAATCAGATGTTCAGCTATCAACTTTATTCGTCGCGCAATTTTCCGCCTTTGGCAAAGGTTTTGGCGATGGTTGCCAAAACCGGGTATGACGGGGTTGAGGGCTATGGCGGGCTTTATGATGACAGCGCGGGTTTACTGGCACTGGCCGAGGGGCTTGACGCCAATGGTTTGGCGATGCCTTCAGGGCATTTCAGCCTGGAGCAGGTAGAGGGCCGCCCAAGTTGGGTGGTGAAAGTGGCGAGGGCTTTGGGGATGCAGACGGTGGTAGTGCCCTGGGTCGGCCAGGACCAGCGGCCAAAGGATGCCAGCGGCTGGCGGGCGCTGGGCGCGCGGTTGCAATGGGTCGGCGCGGCTGTCCGGGCCGAGGGGCTGGATTTTGCCTGGCACAACCATGATTTCGAGTTTGTCAGAATGCCGGATGGGGTGATCCCGCTGGAGGCCTTGTTCGAGGGCGGGCCGGGGCTGAAGTGGGAGATGGATGTGGCCTGGCTGATCCGGGCTGGCGAGGATCCTTTGGCCTGGATCGCGGCGCAGGGCCATCGGTTGGTGGCGGCGCATATCAAGGACATCGCAGCAACCGGGCGAAATCTGCGTGAAGATGGCTGGGCCGATGTCGGCCATGGCGTGGTGGAGTGGCCGCCCATCCTGGCCGGGCTGCGCGCCGCTGGGGTGAGCAATTTCATTGTTGAGCATGACAACCCCTCGAATGATGCGCGTTTTGCGCGCAGGGCCTTGGTCGCGATCAAAACCTTTTAGAAATGCGCATGGAAAATCTGGGGATCGGCATTATTGGCTGCGGCAATATTTCGGCAGCCTATCTGAAACTTGCGCCTTTGTTCAAAGGCCTGGATATGCGGGCGGTGGCCGATCTGAACCTTACAGCGTCGCAGGCGCGGGGCGCGGAATTTGGTGTAGCAGTGCAATCGGTTGAGGATTTGCTGGGCAATCCTTTGGTGGATGTGGTGGTGAACCTGACTGTCCCGCAAGCGCATTTCGCGGTGTCTTGCAGCATTTTGCAGGCGGGTAAGCATGTTTACTCGGAAAAGCCGTTGGTTTTGACGCTGGAGCAGGGCGTGCAATTGCGCGATCTGGCGGCGGCCAAGGGGCTGTTTGTGGGCTGTGCGCCCGATACGTTTCTGGGGACCCGCGCGCAGCAGGCACGGGCCTTGATTGATGCGGGCGCTTTAGGGGTGATCGCGTCTGGTTCGGCGGCGGTGCTGAGCCATGGGCCGGAAAGCTGGCATCCGAACCCCGAGTTCTTTTATGCGCCCGGCGCCGGGCCGATGATGGATATGGGGCCTTATTATATCGCCAGCCTGATCAACCTTTTGGGGCCGGTGCGGCGGGTGGGGGCCTTGACGTCTTCGGCCATGCCCTCGCGGGTGATCGGGTCTGGGCCGCGTGAGGGGCAAGAGTTCGCAGTGAAAACCCCCAGCACGATCCGGGCCTTGCTGGAGTTTCACTCAGGCGCGCAGGTGGGGTTTGAGGCCTCGTGGGATGTCTGGCATCACAAGCGCAGCCATTTCGAACTATATGGCACCGAAGGCACGCTTTATCTGCCGGACCCGAATTTCTTTGGCGGGTCATTGGAGATGACCGGGCGGGATGGGGTGCTGCGTCCGGTTGCGCCTTGGGACCATCCGTTCGGGGTGGACAATGACTTGAGCGATCTAGGGCCGGTGGCCAATTACCGCACGGCGGGATTGGCGGATATGGTGGCAGCGGTGCTGGCGGGGCGTGAGGCGCGCTGTTCGCTGGCGCGGGCCTTGCATGCGGGGGAGGTGATGACGGCCTGTCTGGCCTCGGGCGAGAGCGGGGCGTTTGTGACGCTGACCACGAGTTGCACCCGCCCCGAGGCGCTTGACCCGTCGGCAGCGCGGGGTTTGATGCGCGAGCGCAGGCTTTGAGCGCGCAGGGGGGACTTTGCGTCCCCCCTCACCCCCCTGCAGGATATTTGAACGATGAGGATGCAGCCGGGTGTTTTGAGGGGCCGAAAGCGGGCGTTTTTCTACACAAAGGCCGCAATTGCGGAGTGCGGGCT
>CBDUEF010000391.1:0-3074 GCA_965366095.1 uncultured Cypionkella sp.
ATCGAGGCGTCCAGGCGCCCGCTCCGAATGCGAAATGGCTGACTGACTTCACCGAATTCCACATCCGAGCGGCTAAGGTTGATCTTTCGCCCATCATCGACTGCTTCGACGGCCTCGTCATCAGCTGGGCAATAGGGTCCAAACCTGAAGCCGATTTGGTAAACACGGGTGCCCGATGCGGCGAGCAGCCCATTCTCCACAGCGACCGCGGAGCCCATTATCGCTGGCGCGGCTGGCTTGCAAGGGTCGGTGATGCAAAGCTCGTCCGATCCATGTCAAGAAAGGCCCGTTCGCAAGACAATGCGGCTTGCGAAGGCTTCTTCGGGCGCCTGAACACGGAGTTCATCTGGCCTCGGGATTGGCGGGCCTTCACGGCTGAGCCGTTCATCAATGAGGTTGATGGCTACAGTCGCTGGTATGCCGAAACAGGTATCAAGATGTCTTTTGGCGGCCGGAGCCCAATCGAATACCGTAACAGCCTTGGCCTTATGACGTAAAACAAGTCCAACTTTTTATCCGCACCTCCATAGGTCACTTTTTCCCTGAAAACGCTCCGGCAGGAATAATTGCGCGCATTGTCGATGGAGTTCGGGCGCGGGCGGCGTGTTTTGGATCAGAATGATCCATCTTGATCTACGCGCTCCGGCGTCTCAGCTTTGGATCAGCTGCGTTGCAGGATCCGTTTGTGCAAACTATCATCGACCACGCAATAATGCAGAACGCCAGTCTGCACCGGAATCCACCAGTCAGTGATCGAGCCAAACCATGGACCAAGCCCTTCCTCGGGGCCATTCTCGATGTAGGTTGGAAAAACCCGCGGGTCAAAAAACCGGAACATGGCAATCTGGCCGTCGGGCAGAAGCGCCTGCAAATTGCGGCGAAGCTGTCTGCGCACTTGCATCAGAGACAGCGCAGATGCGCAAAAGATCCCAAACGGCTGCGAACCCGACCATAGCACGTCGAACAGCGGGCTGCCATCGGCAAGCCTGGCGATATGGGGAGTTGCGTCGATCAGATCGGCACTGATCTTTCCCTCTAACAACGATTTGCTTTGCGGTTCAATCAAGACCGCCGCGTAAAGCGCGTCGTCGGCAGCACAATCAATAACGGCATATTGTGGCATCTTGGACCGCTTTCATTTCGTACGGCGACGTGGTGGCTTGTCTCGACTCGCGCGTGGTTTTTCGGGTGCCGCTTTGTGAGCGCGGGCTGAGACCATCGACGGCCCTCAACCGTTCACTTCTTTTGACAGACCGCACAAAAGGGAACGCCCGTCTTGGACGCCGCTTTCAGAGCAGCTTTTTGCGTTTTTCCCGCTGACATTGCCTTGCCCCGCATCAACGGGCTGACCACCAGTGGGGTTGTCGTGGCCGGCGTGTTCGTCCCGCCCGGCCCACCTGGCCCTCCGCCGCTTGAGGCGCTGTCCCCGATGATCACGGTCGGGCAGCCGATCACGATCTGCCCTGCGTGCGCGCAACTATCGCCCATCCGTGCAGCGGGCATGCCATTGATCATGACCGTGAGTGAGCCCTTTACAATCGAGTCGCTCGGACCGACCGGCGGGCACAGGCACATGTCGCCAACCCGAGCCGACGGCGCGCCGCCGATGATGACATTGGCCGACCCCATCGTGATCGGGCCGCCAACATGGGGAATTGGCGGTGTGCCCGGGATGACCATCGGGCAGACGTGCATATCCCCAAGACGTGCTGCGGGCGGCATCAGATGCCCGTTCTTTGGTTGGGGATCCTTTGGCTAGGGTCTGCCAGGGCCCTGCAAAATGCGACCATCATAGCAACACCTGCCACAAACCGCCAATGACCCCGACACGCAACTCGATGGCGGTCATTCGATCAGCGTTGCCGCGCCGCACGATTGGACGCCAATCACGGCCAATCAGGTCGATCAACCGCCCATCGGCAAAGCTGCGAAAGTCCCATTCAGCGCGCGCAAGATGGGGAGTAACCGGCTTTTCCGGCAACACCTCTGCCAGAAATCCCGCAAGATTCTGCTGGCGTTCTTCGATGGTCTGATCCGATGCAAGGCGGGAGGCCTCCATCGAAAGGCGCTGAAACGCAACCAGCGCGGCGATATCGCCGCTATCCAAGGCCGCCTGGACCCGGGCCATCAGGTTGAGCAGATCACCGTCCGGCGCGCGCGGCACGGCCTGCCACCAAAGCGGCACGTCACGGTTTTCGGGGGCGGTGAATTCGACCACGCCAACACGCGGCGCGGCGATGGCGGCTTGGTCCTCCCAGACCAGTCGCGCAACAACAGGCTCGCGGTCGGGGTCAAAATCCCACGAGCGGGGGCAAAAAACCTTGACCTCACCGCGCGCCTGCGCCGCAACGGGGGGGTGCGGTTCCAGCATCCGTGACGGTGTGGGGCCGGGATCGACAACCACCCGCATCGTGTTGATGCCGGGCAGAACATAGCCTTCCAGCGTGGCCGACCCACGGCCCGGCCCACCCTCCTCGCCCTGTTCAAAAAACGACACCGCACAGCCATTGAGCCACAGCTCAACCGGCGCGCCAGTGGTTTCAATGGTTACGAAATAGGGCATAGCCGTCCACCTTTAACCATTCAATATCGTCACAAAGCCATCCTAGCTGACACCCTTAAAAAGCACGAAACCGGAATCTGTCAAGGGAACCTCTCGATTGTATTCCCAAACTTTTTCAACCTTTATACTGACCTTCCCGACAATCCGTTCAAAGCCGACTTCTTGAATATCCAGACCAAACCGGCCACCCTTGGTTTCAGTGGCCTGAGTGTCTCCGCTCAGGACAATCTTGATGCCGCCCGACGCCTTCAGCGTCAAACTGATGCCCGCCGAGACTTTGACAACCGCAACATCGCCATACAGACCGACCTCTACCTCTATGCTGCCTTCCGCAGGGATGAGGAGTGTTTTCTCTTTGTAACTGGGCGCGACCACGCCCTCACTTCCGGCGCTGGCCTTGAGTTTGAAAGCTCCGGTGATTTTGAGAGCGGCTTTCAGGGATTGAGCCAGAACTTTGAAGCCATAGTTAAACGAAATTGACGCTTCGATCAGCGTCAGTTCACCCTCAAGC
>CBDUEF010000392.1:0-3059 GCA_965366095.1 uncultured Cypionkella sp.
CAATGCCCAACCCAAAAAACCCGATTGGATCAGGGTGCGCGCGCCTACGTCCGAGGGCTACAAGAAAACCCGCGATATTTTGCGCGACAAAAAGCTGGTGACGGTGTGCGAAGAGGCCGGTTGCCCGAATGTCGGCGAATGCTGGTCGGCGGGCCATGCCACGATGATGATCATGGGCGAGATTTGCACGCGGGGCTGTTCGTTTTGCAACATCGCCACCGGCAAGCCCAAGGCGCTCGATACATTCGAGCCGGGGCGGGTGGCCCATGCGGTGACCGAGTTGGGCCTGAAACATGTGGTGATCACCTCGGTGGATCGCGACGATCTTGACGATGGCGGGGCCGAGCATTTCGCCATGACCATCCGCGCCGTGCGCCACCGCTCTCCTGGCACCACGATTGAGATCCTGACGCCCGATTTTCTGAAATGCGCGCCCGAGGCGTTGGAAAAGGTGGTCGAGGCGCGGCCTGATGTGTTCAACCACAATCTGGAAACCGTGCCGGGGCTGTATCCGACGGTGCGCCCCGGTGCGCGGTATTTCCACAGCTTGCGGCTGTTGCAGCGGGTGAAAGAGCTTGATCCGGCGATGTTCACCAAATCAGGCGTGATGGTGGGCTTGGGTGAGGATCGTCAGGGCATTCAGCAGGTGATGGACGATATGCGCGCGGCGGATGTCGATTTCCTGACCATCGGCCAGTATTTGCAGCCCACACCCAAGCATCACGCGGTTGAGCGGTTTGTGACGCCCGAAGAGTTCAAGGGCTATGAAACTGCCGCTTATGGCAAGGGGTTCTTGATGGTTTCGGCCACGCCCTTGACCCGTTCCAGCTATCATGCGGGGGATGATTTCGCGCGGTTGCGCGCGGCCCGTCTGGAGAAACTGGGCCGCGCCTGAGCGATCAGCTTTCGGGCTGACGATAGGATTTGTGGCAGGCCGAGCAGGCGCCACCAAGTTGCGCCATTGAGGCTTTGACTGCGGCAGCGTCTGTCGTCGCTGCGGTTTGCATCTGGGCTGCGGCGGCGTTCAGATCGGTGATCTTGGCCAGAAAATCATCTTGTTGGGTCCAGAGAACGGGAAGGGCAAAGCTGTCGGCGGATTTCTCCACCTCGGACCCGGCGGGAAACTGCGCTATGCTGATCACCGAAGCAATCGCGGAAATATTGGCGGCGGCCTTGCTGGCAGAGGCCTGTTCATAGGGAAGCGTGCCTTTGGCCATTCCGCCCAGCGTGGCCAGATCGGTCGCCATTTGCAACATCAGGCCATGACGGGTTTCGACCGCGTCTTTGAAGGGATCTTCGGCCTCTTGCGCAAAGATTGCAAAGCCGGTCAGCGATGCCATAACCGTAAAAGCGATGAGTTTGGTCTTCATGCGACACTCCGTTGCGCCCGTGAAGGCGGTTGCAGCGGCGGGCCGTGATGGCCAACCATGCGACCGAGCGAAACCGATCAAACGGATTGGGGCAATACACCCCCCCTATATCGCAAGGCATAGGGGGGGCTGATAGCGCAGACGCTTATGCGCGCTTACGCGCGATTGATGCGTCGCGGCCTAGTCCTCGGGCTGGCGATAGGCCTTGTGGCAGGCCGAACAGGCGCCGCCCAATTGCGCCATGGCACCCTTGATGGCGGCGGCATCCTTGCCGGCATCGGCCTGCATGATCGAGGCGGCATTGCCAAGATCCGTGGCCTTTTTCAGGAAATCATCCTGCGCTGTCCAAAGCTCGGGCAGGGCCGCGCTGTCATGCACCTTGCCCACTTCCGAGCCTTGGGGGAATTGCTGCATGCTGATCACCGAGGCCACCGCCGCGATGTTATTGGCCGAGCGGCTGGCCAGCGCCGCATCATAATCGGCCTCGCCCTTGGCCATATGGCCAAGGATCGCCAAATCATCAGCCATTTGCATCATCAGCCCGTGGCGGATGAACACGGCCTCTTCGGCGGGGCTGGCCATTTCATGGGCAAAAAGTGAGACGCCGGAAAGACTGGCCAGAATGGCCAATAGGGTGGCGGTTTTCTTCATCTTGGGATCCATCTTGTTCGAGGGCGCGTTCGCTTGGACCTTGCGCGCCAAGCAAAGGACCAACAATTCACGTCCTCGTGATCGACCAAGCCTATTTCGCCGCCGGAGCAATGGCGGGCACCACCTTGAGATAGGCGGCAACAGCGCGGCGGTCACTCTCGGGCAGTTTGGACATGTTCTCAATCACATGCACCATATGACCCCCGGCAGAATCATAGTCTGGGGTGAACCCTGTGGTCAGGTATTCGACGATCTCATCTTCAGACCATTTCAGCGCGCCGGGGGTGATATTGGGGGTGCGGCCCTTGCCATCAGGATTGGGCGCGCCCGCCAGCCATGCGCTGCGGTTCAGCCCGCCCAAGGCATTGCGCGGCGTGTGGCATTCCCCGCAATGGGCCATCGCCTCGACGATATAGCGGCCCCGGCTGGCCTCGGGGGACAGATCGCCCTGAACCACCCAAGCCTTGGAGACAAACATCAGCTTCCATATCCCCAGCGTGCGGCGGATGTTGAAGGGAAAACCGATCTGATGCGGCTGGCTTGGCACATCCGAGGCGGGCAGGGTGTCCATGAAAGCCTTGAGATCCACCACATCTTGTGGTTGCATCTTGTTATAGGCAGCAAAGGGCATGGCGGGATAGGCATGTTTGCCCTCGGCGGTAATGCCATCCACCACGGCGCAGGCGAATTTATCAAGCGGCCAGCCGCCAATGCCGTTTTTAGGGTCGGTTGAAATATTGGGGGCCAGAAAAGTGCCAAAAGGCGAGGCGAAACTTTGCCCACCCGCAAGCACCAATTCCTGATCGCCCTCAGCCCCCGGCGCCATATGGCACGACGCACAACCCGAGGCCCAGAACACCTGCTCGCCATTGGCTTTATCGCCAGTCAAACCCATATAACGCTCCATCGAGCCGGGCTGCGGGGCGCTTAGCAGCAAGAAACCTGCCAAACCGAACATGGTCAGTCCAAAAAGAACAAGTAAAATGCGACGCATAACAACCTCGGGGGGGCCTGAGAAAACGCGATATAGGTTAAAGC
>CBDUEF010000393.1:0-3056 GCA_965366095.1 uncultured Cypionkella sp.
GTGTAGACATATTGCTAGCCTGCCTTGGATGATTCAAAAAGAACTTGCTTCTGCGTTCTATTGTAGAAAAACTAAACCACGCGAAGGGGGGCCAAAAAATATGCAGAAACTTCCGTCGATGCGGGCGCTGCAAGCGTTCGAAGCTTTTGGCAGGCTGGGCACCGCCACGGCAGCGGCCGCGGAGTTGGGTGTATCAGTTGGCGCTGTCAGTCAGCAACTGCGCAAGGCCGAGGCAGAGGTTGGCCAAAGGCTGGTCGAGCGCAAGGGCAAGTCGATTGCCCTTACCCTGCGCGGCAGGCTTTACCACAAGGATATCCAGGCCGGATTTGACATCCTGCGCGAGGCCCAGATTAAGATCGAACGCGCCAAATCAGAGGCAATATTAACCATTTCCTGCCTGCCCTCGCTGGCTTCAAAATGGCTGGGTGTCCAGTTGTTTGATTGGCAATCCGCCCATCCAACAACAACCGTTCGCCTGATTGGCGATGACACAGAGCCCCTGTTTGGAACGGGCGAAGTAGATTTCCGACTGTCCTACGGCGATCTGATCGCGCGCTTTGACCACCGCACAGAACTGTTTACCGATTCGGTTGTTCCGGCCTGCTCACCCGCCTTGCTGGCCCGCCTGAAAGTGGCCGCACCTGCGGATGTTCTGAATGCCCCGCTGCTGGGGATTGAATGGGCGCGCACTCAGGGGGCCGCCCCCAGTTGGGCGGACTGGGCCGCCCATATCGGCCTGTCCCGGCGCAAGGCCCACGGCGAAGTGGCCTTTTCCATGTCAAGCGCGGCGATCGATGCCGCGATCAATGGCCGGGGATTTGTATTGGCGCAGCTTTCCATGGCCACCGAGGATATTGCGGCCGGGCGGCTTGTGGTACCATTTGATATCCGGTTGAAGCTCTTGCATCCGTATTCCTTGGCATGGGATCCGGCGGCACTTGAGAAACCTTTCGGAGCGGATCTGCGAAGCTGGTTGCAATCCATCGCCCGCCGCCAAAAGCTGGTTTCGGCCATTCAGACCGACTAGCGCGCCGGCGGATGGTTTGGCTTTATGCCGAACACGGCCCGCAGCGCAAAGAGGCCCGAAATCCAAAGGCACGATGACCAAACACCTCGGCCATTGCCCCCCAGACGGGTCCGCTTGGATTATTGACGCCGCGCCCGGGTCAATCTGCGAAACTTGCGGATCATGCCGGCGCGGCTGGCACTATAGCCCAAGGCGCAGAGCATGAAAAAAATGAACCCCAAGACGTTGTTTGAAGGCGCAATGACAGCCAAAAGGCTGGGGATCAGGAACAAGGGAAACATGAATGCCGTGGCCAAAGGATTGGCAAACGAAAGACTGTGGCCGCGCCCAAGTTTACGCTGGATCACCCGCAAGACAACATGATGAAAATGCATCTTGTCGGGCGCATCAGCCGGGGCTTTGTTGACGGTGCGCCGCAGGATGGCAGCGAGCGTATCCATGATCGGCCAGAAGACAGCCAAGAGCACCGCCCAAGGTGAAATTTCAGGATTCCGCGCCATCAGCAACACGGCGATCCACGCAATGACATGCCCAAGCGTATAGGCCCCCGCATCGCCCAGAAACAAACTGCCAAAAGGATAATTCACCGCGAGCAACCCAACAACAACAATGACAACCGCCCCAGCCAAATAGGCCACAAGTATATCATTCGTGCTTTGAGCAATCAGCGCCAGCGCCGTCGCCGCCACAAGCGAAATCCCGATGGCAAGCCCATTCAGCCCGTCGACCAGATTGAAGGAATGTGAGACCCCGGCTGTCGCAAAAACCGTGAAAAGAATCGAAACCGGAAGAAAGCCCATGACCGGATCAAGAATCGGGATGCCAACAGAGTGGATTGTCTGGCCGGTGAACCAGATCATCAGCGCACCGCTGACCATTGCGCCCATAAGGCGGACTTTCGGGCTCGCGCCAATGCCGACATCTTCTGCAAGGCCGGCAAGAAACACCGGCAACGCCGCGACGATGATCCATCGCATCATACTGAGAGAATCAGTCTGTGTCGAAGGCAGCACATTCGGCACAATAAAAAGCGTGGCAACCAGACCCAACATCAGACCGACGCCACCGACTCTCGGGGTCGGGTTAAGGTGCGTGCATTGCACGGCCGATCCGGCAAATGCCCGCGCCGTAAAATGCAAATGCTTCGACTTTGATATCACCAACAGCACTGATGCGACGAAACACGCCAGCCCTGCCGGCCAAAACAGGCTAACCGAAGTCCAAAAGAAATCAAACATTTAACCATCCAATCCGTAACGCAGAAGGTGGAAAAAGACACGTGATCACGCAAATCCATTGACTCAGAACCGAGTAGATATTCGCGCCCATACCCCGGGCACGCCGCCGCAAAGCCGCTCTTGGAGCAAGGCACATCAACATGCAAGACACCCCAAAAAAATGTGAGTAAAATGGGCGGTTTCCGCCTGACGACAAGAAAACTGTCTGAAGCGAGCCCTCTCAACGCAAGATACAACCGATGCGGTATTTCTATCATATTGGAGCCGCAGCACCAGCGAGCATATCGAACGCGGCAGGGGATTCGATCCATTGGCAAGAACTTGCGCAAGTCAAGCATTTGAGGCAGGAACATAGGCCGATTTCCGCCCATCAACCCAATGTAGGAAGGGTGATCGCTGTTGTGAAATCGCACTTGATGCCATGCATTTCTTTTGCGCTGACAATGATCCGATATTGACCCGCATTGCCGCCGATCAAGCGGCGTGGCAATTTCCCAACAGATTTCTTGCCTTTGCCCGCCAACTTGGATTTCAAAATAAAAAAACCGGTGACAGACCTTCACAGTTTGCGATTGAGCTATTTCAAATGGTGTCTTTCGGCTGCCGCACGGTTTAGAGGGGGTTCGGGAAACCTGAACAGCCGGGATAGGTGGATTTTCCGCGCAACCTCAGCATGTTGCTGCGAGCGCAGAGATGACCGACCGCGCCGGAACAACGGCCCGGCATTCAAGGCGAAAGTGGCTGTTGCCGCGATCAGGGGCTAGAAGACTCTGATCGAACTGGCGCAGGAC
>CBDUEF010000394.1:0-3037 GCA_965366095.1 uncultured Cypionkella sp.
TTTTTGTTTTTCCACCCCGCTAAAGAGGTTGTTTGGGGGGGGGCGGGGTTAGCCGCCGATCCGGCCTTTGCGCCTCTGTGCCCTGATTGGGCGTTTTCGCTGCACAACATGCCGGGGCTGGCTTTTGGGCGGTCGCGGTTGAAAGCGGGCGTGGTGAATTGCGCCAGTGTGGGAATGAAGATCGCACTTTCGGGCAAAACCTCGCATGCGTCTGAGCCCGAAAAGGGAATTTCGCCGGGGCTTGCCGTTGCGCGGATCATTCCGGCGCTGGGTGCGCTGGGGCCGGGGGGCGTTTTGTCGGATGAGTTCCGTCTGGCCACGGTGACCCATATGCGGATGGGCGAGCCTGCCTTTGGGATTACCCCCGGATATGCCGAGATTTGGGTGACCTTGCGCACAACGCGCGATGACCGAATGGCGGCATTGCGGACGGCGGCCGAGGCGCTGGCGCAGGATGCGGCACAGGCGGCAGGCCTGAATGTGGCTTTCAGCTATGACGATGATTTCGCGGCCTCGGTGAATGATCCAGAGGCCACTGCGATCATGGAACATGCGTTGGAGGCGCTGGCGATGGCCTTTGACGACAGCCACCTGCCGATGCGCGCGTCCGAGGATTTCGGGCGCTTTGGCCATGGCGGCCCGCGCTCTGCGATGATGTTTCTGGGCGCGGGGGTGGAAACGCCTGCCCTGCACAACCCCGATTACGATTTTCCCGACAGCCTGATCCCGGTGGGCGTGCAGCTATTCCACCAAATCGCACGCGATCTTTTGGGTTAAGGCGGCGCGCGCTGCTGCCCTAGACTCTGAACCCCAGAGCGCCGATATATAGGATATGAGCCTACCACCCGGATTCCTTGATGAACTGCGCACCCGCGTCTCGCTGTCCTCGGTGGTGGGCAGGAAAGTGACTTGGGATTTGCGCAAATCCAATCTGGGCAAGGGCGACATGTGGGCGCCTTGCCCGTTCCATCAGGAAAAATCTGCGTCTTTTCATGTGGATGACCGCAAGGGGTATTACTATTGCTTTGGCTGCCACGCCAAGGGTGACGCTGTCACCTTTGTGAAGGAATCCGAGAATCTCGGATTCATGGAGGCGGTAGAGCTGCTGGCGCGTGAGGCCGGGTTGCCGATGCCCGCGCGTGATCCAAGGGCGGCGCAAGTGGCAGACCGGCGCTCGCAATTGGCGGCGGTGATGGAAGAAGCGGTGAAGTGGTTCCGGCTGCAACTGCGTACCTCGGCGGCGTCGGATGCAAGGGCCTATCTTGCCAAACGCGGGCTGTCCGAGGCGGCGCAAGAGCGTTGGGAGATCGGCTTTGCCCCCGATGGTTGGCACGGCTTGCAACTCGCGATGAAACAAAAAGGGCTGGCTGACGACCTAGTGGTTGATGCAGGCCTTTGTGTGAAATCTGACAAGGGCGGCGCGCCCTATGATCGTTTCCGCAACCGGATCATCTTTCCGATCCGTGACGGGCGCGGCAGGGCAATCAGCCTTGGCGGCCGTGCAATGGACCCTAAAGATCCGGCGAAATACCTGAACGGCCCCGAAACCGAGCTTTTCGACAAAGGGCGCAACCTTTACAATCAGGCCCCCGCGCGTGAGGCTGCGGGTAAAGGCGCGCCTTTGATCGTGGCCGAGGGCTATATGGATGTGATCGCGCTGTCCGAGGCCGGGTTCAAGGCGGCGGTGGCGCCCTTGGGCACGGCGGTGACCGAGGACCAATTGCGCCTGATGTGGCGTATCTCGCATGAGCCGATCATCGCGCTGGACGGCGATACGGCGGGGGTGCGGGCGGCGCTACGAGTGATTGATCTGGCCTTGCCGCTGCTGGAGGCGGGCAACGGGCTGCGCTTTTCGGTGATGCCTGCCGGGATGGACCCGGATGATCTGATCAAGGCGCAAGGGGCTGGCGCCATGCAGGCGGTGATTGCCAAAGCGCAACCGATGGTCAGCTTGCTCTGGCAAAGGGAAACCGAGGGCCGCGATTTTGACAGCCCCGAGCGCAAGGCGGCGCTGGACAAGACTTTGCGGGCGGCCCTGAAACGGATTGTTGATCCATCCATCCGCGCGCATTACGGCGAAGAAATGAAACGCCTGCGTTGGGAGCTGTTTGGAACCAAACCGCGCAGCCTGACGCCGCGACAAAAGGGCAAATTCGTTCCCGACGCCTTGCCCGCTACGCCCTCTGCCCGCAATTCGATGCTGGCGTCGGGAAACAGGCAATTGGACGAATCCCTGCGCGAAGCGGTGATTTTGGCGACATTGATCGTTCACCCGGCCTTGATTCGCCGCTTTGAGTCGGCGCTTGAGCGGCTTGATCTGACCGGCGATGGCCATAATGCCCTGCGCGCCCAACTTTTGGCGCATCGGGGCGATGATGAGGCGGGCTTGCGGCGCCACTTGGTGCAAAACGTTGGCGATGCCCTTGAAGACCTGTTTCGCCAACCCCATGTGCAAATTGCTCCTCCAGTGCGCAATCTGCACGATATCGAGCTGGCAACAGAGTGTTTGGCCGAGGAATTGGCAAAGCTTGACGCAAGGCGGGGGGCGCTGCGCGAAATTGAACATGCGGTGGAAGATATGGCCGGGCTGGTCGACGAAGGGCTGACCTGGCGGCTTTCACAGGCCAATGTCGCGCGCCACCGCGCCGACCATCCCCCGCGCGAGGATGCCGCCGATCTGGGAGAAGACCGTGCCGCCCTTTCGAAACATCTGCAAAACTTGATAGATGGGAAGGTCTGGGAGAAGAAAAGTCACTGATTCGGCTTTCCCTCGACGTGATTCGCGTTATTGATTCGTTTGACTGTAAACTGATTCGTCCTGCCTCAAAGGAGCAACCATGGCCTCGAAAGACACTGACGACAGCAAGCCCGAAGCCGATGAGGCCGATGTTTCCCTTGATATGAGCCAAGCGGCCGTCAAGAAGATGATCGCAGATGCGCGCGAGCGCGGCTACATCACCTATGATCAGCTCAATCAGGTTATGCCGCCCGAGCAGGTTTCCTCCGAACAGATCGAAGACGTGATGTCGATGCTGTC
>CBDUEF010000395.1:0-3024 GCA_965366095.1 uncultured Cypionkella sp.
TAGCAGCACATCGCCAAACCCCAGCGTTGTGTAACTGACCAAAGAAAAATAAACCGACTCTTCCAGCGTCGCAAAAACCCCCAGGTGCATATAGGCCCCCGCCCAGACCCAAACGCCAGCCGTCACCACTCCCAGAATCACAAGGGACACTCCCGCCAACAACAGTGCAAGTTTTGGATAATGCGGCTCGCGCATCAACCAACCATGGCAGCGATTGAACAACTGCTCCAGAAAAACTGCCGCAATTGCTGCCAAAGAGATGTTCACCATTAGAAGCCCACTGCCCACGGCAATCTGTAACCCTACGCCCATACCGCCTCCCGCTGGACTTTGCCCCAAGCCTCGCCTATCTCAGGCATATTATGGCCGAAAAATCCGATCCCAATTCCAAACTTATCGCCGAAAATCGGCGGGCGCGTTTCGATTACCACATCGAAAGCGATCTGGAAGCAGGTATCATGCTCTATGGCTCCGAGGTCAAATCCCTGCGCAAGGGTGGCTCGAATATTGCGGACAGCTATGCGTCGGTTGAGGGCGGCGAGTTGTGGCTGATCAACGGCTATATCGCGCCCTATAATCATGCCTCGATGTTCCCACATGAAGAACGCAGACGCCGCAAGCTGTTGGTTTCCAAAGAGGAATTATCGCGCCTTTGGAATGCAGTGGGCCGTGAGGGCATGACAATCGTGCCGATGAAGATGTATTTCAACGAGCGCGGGATTGTCAAAATCAAACTTGGCGTCGCCAAGGGCAAGAAACAGGCCGACAAGCGTGCCACCGAGGCGGCGCGCGACTGGAATCGCCAAAAAGCCCGATTGATGAAGCAAAACCGCTAGATTTGTCGAGTTTATTGCCGCAAGGGGCAATATCTGCCATATTTTCCCCTATCCGCCCTGTGGCCCTTTGCCACAGAAGGGGCGGGCAACCGACCGACTTCGCAAAAAAGCAAGCGGTCTCAAGGGAAGGAATACGAGTATCATGGATATGAATCTGATCATTCAGCTGATTGCAGGCGCCCTTGGCGGCAATGCGGCAGGGGCGATGTTGAAAAACCTCAACCTCGGCACAGCGGGCAATTCAATCGCCGGCATCCTTGGCGGTGGGCTTGGCGGCCAGATTCTTGGTATGCTTGGCGGTGCAGGCGCAGGCATGGCCGCTGGCGCAGCGGGCGGCGGGATGGACATCGGCTCGATCATCGGCTCGTTGGCCTCTGGCGGCGTCGGTGGCGGTGTGCTGATGGCTGTGATTGGCGTCATCAAAAACATGATGACAAAAAAGTGATTTTGGGCGGGGGCCCCCCTTCCGGTGCCCGCCGCTCTTGCCTCACCGGCCCGCTCGCGCTAGGGAAACCCATAGCCCAGAGGAGCCGCCGATGACCCCTTCCCTGCTTGATGATCCCAAGACGCTGGTTTCCACCAATTGGCTGGCAGCCCATCTCAAAGATCCCGATCTGCGCATATTGGACGCAAGTTGGTATCTGCCTGATGCTGGCCGCAACCCGCGTGCCGAATACAACGCCGCCCATATCCCCGGCGCACGGTTTTTTGATATCGACGAAAACTCGGATCAGCGCTCGAACCTTCCCCACATGGCCCCCCCGCCCGAAAAATTCATCAGCCGGATGCGCGCGATGGGCGTGGGCGATGGCCATCAGGTGGTGGTCTATGATGGCGCGGGCCTGTTTTCCGCCGCCCGCGTCTGGTGGCTGTTTCGCCTGATGGGCAAGATGGATGTGGCCGTGCTGGACGGAGGTTTCCCCAAATGGCAGGCCGAAGGCCGCGAAATCGAGGACATGCCGCCGATTCTGCGCGACCGCCACATGACGATCAGCCGCCAGCACCATCTGGTGAAAGACGTAACTCAGGTCGCCCATGCCGCCAACCTTGCCGAAGCCGAGATCATCGACGCCCGCCCCGCCCCCCGGTTTCGCGGCGAGGCCCCCGAACCGCGCCCCGGCCTGCGCCTTGGCCATATTCCCGGCGCCAAAAACGTGCCGTTTTCCACCCTTTTGAACGCCGATGGCACGATGAAAACCACGCCCGATCTGAGCGCGGTGTTTCAGGCAGCAGGCGTCGATATATCAAAACCTGCCATCACCGCTTGCGGCTCTGGCGTCACCGCCGCCGTTCTCAGCCTTGCACTGGAACGCATCGGCCACCGCAACCATGCGCTTTATGATGGCTCATGGGCCGAATGGGGCATGTTTGACGATCTGGCTGTCGAGAAAGGCTGAGACCCATGCTTGAAACCCTGAAACCGCAACCGCAAGATAAAATCCTCGCACTGATTCAGATGTTCAAAGACGATCCGCGCCCGGTCAAGATTGATCTGGGTGTCGGCGTGTATAAGGATGCAACCGGCCTGACCCCGGTGATGCGGGCCGTGAAAGCCGCCGAGAAGAAACTGTGGGAAACCCAAACCACCAAGGCCTATACCGGCCTTGCAGGTGAGCCCGCATTCAACGCCGCCATGATTGGGATGATCCTTGGCGATGGGTATTCAGACCGCGCTGCCTCGGTTGCCACCCCTGGTGGCACCGGCGCGCTGCGCCAGGCGATGGAACTTATCCGCATGGCAGCACCCGGTGCGACCGTGTGGTTGTCGAACCCAACTTGGCCGAACCATCCCTCGATCCTGAAATATCTTGGGATGAGCATGGCCGAATACCGCTACTTCGACACTGAAACCCGCGGAGTGGATTTTGCAGGCCTGATGGAAGATTTGGCGCAAGTGAAATCCGGCGACGCCGTGCTGTTGCATGGTTGCTGCCACAACCCCACCGGAGCAAACCTTTCGGCGGATCAATGGGCCGAAGTGGCAAAACTGCTGACGGCAAAAGGCGCCATCCCCTTTATCGACCTTGCCTATCAAGGCTTTGGCGACGGGCTTGAAGCCGACGCTGCCGCCACCCGCATGATCGCGGCGCAGTTCCCTGAAGTGCTGATCGCCGCGTCCTGCAGCAAGAATTTCGGTATTTACCGCGAACGCACCGGCATCCTGATCGCGCTGGGCAGTCCCGAACGC
>CBDUEF010000396.1:0-2993 GCA_965366095.1 uncultured Cypionkella sp.
GTTCTAAGCTGGGATGAACCTTTCGGAGACCACCATGCCAAAACGTTTTCGCCTCACCCGCCGCTTTCCGGTTGCCATGACGGCAGATGGCTACCGCAAACTGAAATCCTTCGCCGCTGAAGCGGGCCTGGATGAGGGCGAGGCGCTGTCGTTTCTGTTTGAGAACTATTCCTCGGTGATCAACCACGACAACCTGACCCACCGCTTGCGCCTGTTCAATGCCGAGTTGGAATCGCGGAAATAACCAAGGCCAGCGATGGCTGATATGCCGGAGCCTCCGGCGGGAGTATTTAGACCAAGATGAAATGGCAAGAGGTCCACCCTGCCCCCGATCCACGGCTTGGTTATCCGATATGTCGGGTGCAGGGCTTCACCTCGGGTGGCCATCGGCTCTCCAGCCTGTTCCACCACATCAGAGTTTCACGGCAAGGTTAATAAAACCTTTTCATCTTGGCAAAAATACTCTCGGGGGTCCGGGGGGTGAGCCCCCCGGCGTTTGAAGCTGGCGCAACATGGGAGAAGACGCGATGACGGCAAAACTCTACTGCTTTGGCGAATCCGGCAACGCCTATAAATGCGCGCTGGCGCTGACCTTTGCCGATATGGACTGGGAGCCGGTCTATGTCGATTTCTTCAACGGCGAGGCGCGGTCTGCGGCCTTCAAGGCGATCAATGAGATGGGCGAGGTTCCGGTTCTGATCGACGGCGATACCACGCTGACGCAATCAGGGGTGATCCTTGACTATATCAGCTCGAAAACTGGCAAACTCGGCGGGCGGTCGGCGGCCGAGCGGCGCGAGGTGTTGCGCTGGATGTTTTGGGACAATCACAAGCTCTCGACCCAGATCGGCACCACGCGGTTTTTGGCGAATTTCTTGCCCGAAGCCAAACGCCCCGAAGGCGTGATACCGTTCATGCAAGGCCGCTTGAAAGCCGCCTATAAGGTGCTGGACGATCATCTGGCCAATCACCAATGGGTGGCAGGTGCCGCCATGACCATCGCGGATCTGTCGTGCTGCGGCTATCTTTATTACCCCGAGCCCTACGGCTTTGACCGCGCCGACTGGCCTGCGATTTCCGCTTGGCTGGACCGCATCGCGGCCACGCCTGGCTGGAAACATCCCTATGAATTGATGCCCGGGAATCCCTCGGATCGGGCGTAAGGAGGACGATATGACCGACGCTTTCATCTATGACGCCGTGCGCAGCCCGCGTGGCAAGGGGCGGGCCGATGGCGCGCTGCATGAGGTCACCTCGGTGGCGCTTTCGGCGAAAATCCTCAATGCCATCAAAGACCGCAATGGGCTTGAGGGCCATGCGGTCGAGGATGTGATCTGGGGCAATGTGACCCAAGTGGGCGAGCAGGGCGGCTGTTTGGCCCGCTCGGCGGTGCTGGCCTCAAACTTGGATGAAAGCATCCCCGGCCTTGCGATCAACCGCTTTTGTGCTTCCGGGATGGAGGCGGTGAACATCGCCGCCAATCAGATCAAGGGTGGCGCAGGGCAGGCCTATATCGCGGGCGGGGTCGAGATGATGGGCCGCGTGGCGATGGGCAGCGACGGGGCGGCGATTGCGGTTGATCCGTCCTTGGCAATGAAGACTTATTTTGTGCCGCAAGGGATTTCTGCCGATATCATCGCCACCGAATACGGTTTCACCCGTGAGATGGCCGATGCTTTGGCGGTGGAATCGCAAGCGCGGGCGGTGGCGGCGTGGAAGGACAACCGTTTTGCCCGCTCGATCATCGAGATCAAGGATCAGAACGGGCTGACAATTCTGGACCGCGATGAATATATTCGGCCCGGCACCGATTTGGCCACGCTTGGTGCGCTGAAGCCCGCCTTCAAGGATATGGGCGAGGTGATGCCCGGTTTCGACAAGGTGGCGATGATGAAATATCCGCATCTGGAGCGGATCAATCACATCCACCACGCGGGCAATTCATCTGGCATCGTGGACGGTGCGGCAGCGGTGCTGATCGGCAATGCCGAGTTTGGCCGAGCGCATGGGCTAAAGCCGCGCGCGCGGATCAGGGCGACGGCCAAGATCGGCACTGATCCCACGATCATGCTGACAGGGCCGGTTCCGGTGACCGAGAAAATCCTGCGGGATTCTGGCATGAAGATCGGTGACATTGATCTCTTTGAGGTGAATGAGGCCTTTGCGGCGGTCGTTTTACGCTTTCAGCAGGCGTTCAACGTCGATCCGGCGTTGGTGAATGTGAATGGTGGATCAATCGCTATGGGGCATCCGTTGGGGGCGACCGGCGCGATCATCATCGGCACGCTGCTTGATGAGTTGGAGCGGACGGGGAAATCTGTTGGCCTTGCCACCCTGTGCATCGCGTCCGGCATGGGGGCCGCGACCATCATCGAGAGGGTGTGATGCCGAAACTCGATCTGTCTTCGGTGCCGGTCAAGACCGGCTCGATCTACCCCGCGCCCTATGCCGAGAAGATGGCGGGGCGCAGCAGTTTGCGGCTGGGTCAGGCGGCAGGGTTGACGCAGTTTGGGGTCAATCTGGTGAGCCTTGAGCCGGGCGCGCTGTCGTCTTTGCGCCACTGGCATCTGGCCGAGGATGAGTTTGTGATGGTGACGCAAGGCGAATGTGTGCTGATGGAGGATCAGGGCGAGACCCTGATGCGCGCAGGCGATTGTGCGGGCTTTCCCTGCAACACGCCGAACGGGCATCATTTCATCAACCGCAGCGATACCGTCACGCGATTCCTGGTGATCGGCTCGAAAGCGCCGCGCGAGGTGGCGACTTATTCCGACGTTGATCTGATGGTCACGATGGAAGGCGGCGGCGCGCGTTTCACCTATAAAGATGGCACTGAATTTGGCGGGCCGCGGTGATGCGGACCTTGTATAGCGCAGGCCCAGCCCTGCCCCCGAAAGGAGCAATGAGATGACCGATTTCACCATGGTTAAAGACGCCGACGGCGTGGCGACGATCACTTGGGACGTCAAGGCCAAGTCGATGAATGTGATGTC
>CBDUEF010000397.1:0-2985 GCA_965366095.1 uncultured Cypionkella sp.
GCCTTGATCGGCGGGTATAGCTCCGCCTCACGCATCGGTCATCCGCGCGGCAATCCGCAAAGCGTGGCTGGCATCGCGCGCCACCATCGGCATTGCCACGCCGTAAGCCGCCCGGATCACCCCGGCAATCTCGGGCCGCAAGATCACATCCTCGCCCACAAGCGCCAAGGGCGACGTGCCCGCAAAGGCCCGATCCGACCACAGCAAAATCACCTGCGCCGCCTGCGCCAGCGCCAAATCCTCGGCAGGCATCGCCGCCAAAGCCTCATCCATCCGCAAAAACACAAAGGCCGCCTTGATCGCGCCTGCGTCATCAAAGCGAAAGCCGCGATACTGATTGGCCCCCGCCGCCTCCAGCCGCGCGCACAGCGGCCCCAAATCCGGCACCAGCTTTTCCAGGTTCGGAACCTCGGGCAATTCCGCCCAATCGCGAAAGAAAAACACCATCAGATTTGCGGCCAGTTCCGGGTCGGTCTCGGCCATCTTATGCCCGGCCAAAACCACCACCGCCTCAATCGCCCCTTTCACCACCGAAAGCGTGGCCGCGTCGACCCCAAACACCACCGGCACAATCGGGCGCCCCCAGCGCGCGCAAAGATAGCTGCCATCGCGGCGGGTAAAAAGCTGTTCAACAGAGTCAGGCGTCATTCAAAGCGTCCTTACAACCAACCGCCGCCCTTTATCGAAAAAGGCCCGCAGGGTCACCCGAAAACACGCGCGCCCATTTGCACTTTGTCCAAATACTCCCGCCGGAGGCTGCGCCCTCGGCCCCCTGCACCACGCTGAAAACCCTAACAACCTCTTAACTCACCCATACAAACCATTGATTTCATTCAACACAAAACCTGTCGCACAGGGGCGCATCAGCCCTCAAACAAATCGCTCTGCCCCGGCGCGCGCGGCGGCTCCAGCCCCATATGCCGCCAGGCCCGTTGCCCCAACATCCGCCCCCTCGGGGTGCGCAAGATCAGCCCCTGCTGCAAAAGAAACGGCTCAATCACCTCTTCAATCGCATCCCGCGCCTCCGACAAAGCCGCCGCAATCGTCTCTACGCCGACAGGCCCGCCCCCGTAATGCTCGGCAAGCAAAGTCAGATAGCGCCGGTCCGCCCCATCAAGCCCGATATGATCCACCCCCAACCGCGTCAACGCCCGATCCGCGATTTCCTTGGTCAACCGCCCGTCCCCTTCCACGGTCACAAAATCCACCACCCGCCGCAACAACCGCCCTGCAATCCGCGGCGTCCCCCGCGCCCGCTTCGCAATCTCCCGCGTGCCCGCCGGATCGGCCGCCACCCCCAACAGCCGCGCGCCACGAGTCACGATGGAATCCAACTCTTCCTCGGTATAAAACTCCAACCGCGTCGGAATCCCGAACCGGTCCCGCAGCGGAGTGGTCAGCAACCCCAGCCGCGTCGTCGCCCCCACCAGCGTAAAGGGCTGCAAATCAATCCGCACAGTCCGCGCCGCCGGCCCCTCACCGATCACGAGGTCCAGCGCGAAATCCTCCAGCGCCGGATACAGCACCTCTTCCACAATCGGCGAAAGCCGGTGAATCTCGTCGATGAATAGCACGTCGCGCGGCTCAAGATTGGTCAGGATCGCCGCCAGATCGCCGGGTTTGGCCAGAACCGGGCCAGAGGTCATCCGAAACCCCACCCCCAACTCGCGCGCCATGATCTGCGCCAGCGTGGTCTTGCCCAGACCGGGCGGGCCATGAAACAGCGTGTGATCCATCGCCTCGCCGCGCATCCGGGCGCTTTCGATGAACACCCGCAAATTCGCCCGCGCGTCGGCTTGGCCAACAAAATCGTCCAGCAGTTGCGGGCGCAAAGCGCGGTCAAGATCTTCGGGCAGTTTCTCTGCGCGCAAGTTCGGATCGGGTTGCATCGCTTATCCCCTCGGCGCCAATAGCTTCAGCGCCGCCCGGATCAGTGTCGCGGTATCCGCATCCGGCAGGTCAACCGTCGCCACCGCCTGCGCCGCATCACCGGGCGCATAGCCCAGATTGACCAGCGCCGACAAAGCATCCGCCGCATAGGCCGCCTTGGCCGCCTTGGCCGGAGCCACCTGCACCCGCACTGGCCGCACAGCCACAGGCTCAATCACCTCATCGCCCGCTTCGGCCACAGCCGACAGGCTGACCCCCGCCGCCATCACCGCCGGGGCCTTGGATTTCAGCTCCAATATCACCCGCTGCGCCAGTTTCGGCCCCACACCGGGGGCCGCCTGAATCGCCCGATTGTCGCCCAAAGTGATCGCCCGTGCTACGCCCTCGGGCCCCAAAGTGCCCAAAATCGCCATCGCCGCCTTTGCCCCAACGCCCTGCACCGTCACCAGCAACCGATGCCATTCCTTTTCCAGCATCGAGGGAAAGCCGAACAGCTGCAGCAAATCCTCGCGCACCACCAATTCGGTATAAAGCGACACCGCCTCACCCACGCCGCCCAGACTGGCCAGCGTCCGATCCGACACATATACAATATAGCCAACCCCGCGCACGTCGATCAAAACCTGATCCGACCCGAGCCAATCCAGCCGCCCCGACAGCTTCCCAATCATCCCGCAGCCTTTCGCAGCGCCGCCTGAAGGCGACCCGAACTTTGCAGATGATGCGCGTGACAGATGGCAATGGCCAGAGCATCCGCCGCATCCGCCCCCGCAATCTGCACACCGGGCAAATGGATGCGCACCATATGATCGACCTGCGCCTTGGCGGCATGGCCTACGCCCACCACGGTTTTCTTCACCGCATTGGGCGCATATTCCCCCACCGTGATCCCCGCCCGCGCCGGAACCAACAGCGCAATCCCCCGCGCCTGCCCCAGTTTCAACGTCGCCACCGCGTCCTTATTCACGAAAGTATGCTCGACCGCCGCGTGATCGGGCGCAAATCGCCGTATCACATCCGTCAACTGATCGAAAAGCGACACCAATCGCAGAGCCAGATCGCCATCTCCGTCCCCCGGAGAGGAATGGCAAATCC
>CBDUEF010000398.1:0-2973 GCA_965366095.1 uncultured Cypionkella sp.
TGGGGTCGAAATAGGATCGACGAACGTCTAAAGGGGCCAGCTTTTGCTCGGTGAGGTACCACCGTTATCGGTCCGAAACGTACAGTTGCAAATGACAACCGTGCTCCGGCAATGGCTTTGGCTGCGTAAGCAGTTCGAGTCGCCGAAACTAAGTCCTTGCGCTTAGCCGCGTAAGGCGGGGTCCGCCGGAACCTGGCAACAGAATCCGGCACTTTTATACCCATTTTCAATTAGATAACTTATTTTCTCCGAAAGCACACATGTCCCGTACCCTGTGCCTTGTCATCGCCCTAACCAGCGCCTCAACCGTGCTGGCTCAAACCCCGCCTGCGGGCATCCGCTTTGATATCATGCCGGTTGGCTGTCGTATTCACGGCAGCTTTTCCAACGGCTTGATGCTGACGCGCGAATATGTCGGCAAGTCCGGCGATACCTATATCGTAAAAACCTACAAGGGCGCCGCCGCAACCGAGTTGAGCATGACCTCGACGATGAACGCCGACGGGTTCGCCATCCGCAATGACATGCCGGACGGTAAATGGGAAACTTTCCCCCCCTATTCCTGCCAGCTTCAGCTCGGCACCTGCCACTTCACCTCGCTGACCTCCGAAGGAAAAAAGCGCGTTTTCAAAGGGATAATCACCAAACAGGGCAAACAGATCATCGCCACGGGTGGCTTTGTCGGCGAAAAGGCCATTGCCCCTACGACGATCACTTTAAGCCGGTTCAACACGATAGAAAGCATGTCAAGCGAGCCGATAAACTTCCACGTCACGAAATACGAGGCTTGCGGCAACTAGGTCCGGTGCCCGCCAACCCATCCGCCCTTGGCGTTTTGCAGCGCAATCTCTGCCGCAACTGCATTCTTCTGACTCTGCCCCCTTTTCTTCAACAGCAATTCCCCTATGCTGCACCCAAGTTGCTGGAGCATTAAATGGCGCATTCGATTGATTACGGAAACCTGATGCACCGTGCCATGCGCGGGCTGATCCAGACCGTTCTCAGCGATGTTGCCAAAAATGGCCTTCCCGGCGCGCATCATTTTTTCATCACCTTTGATACCAATACCGATGGCGTCGAGATGGCCGATTGGCTTCGCTCTCGCTATCCCAATGAAATGACTGTGGTTATTCAAAACTGGTTCGAAGATTTTGTTGTCACAGATGCAGGCTTTTCGATCACCCTGAACTTTGGCGACAACCCCGAACATCTGGTTATTCCCTTTGATGCCCTGCGCACCTTTGTCGACCCTTCGGTCGAATTTGGCCTGCGGTTTGAACAGCATGAGCAAGACGAACCCGAAGACGGTGAGGACGATCCAGAAGACGATCCGCCGCCGCACCAAGAGGCCCAGATCGTGCGTCTCGACAAGTTTCGCAAACCATAGCGTCGCGCCTCAAAGCATTGCCCAGAAAGGCCGCTGCCATGTCGGACCGCCTGTTGTTCTTTCGCCAATTGCTCAGCAAACCCAAACAGATATCGGCAATTTCTCCCTCGTCACCTTGGCTTGCCCGTGCGGTCGCCAAAGGCCTTGGCCCCGATACCGGCAAGGTCGTTGAATTTGGTCCCGGCACCGGCGCCTTAACCCGCGGCATCCTTGCCGCTGGCGTTGCCGCCCGCGATCTCACCGTCTTCGAGATGGATGCCGATTTCGTGCAGCACCTTGCCAAGAGCTTTCCCGGCATCACCATCCACAATACCGGCGCCCAACTGGCCCCAAGGTTCATGGCCCGTGACATCGCAGCGGTGATCTCGGGCCTGCCCTTGCTCTCCATGCCGGCCGAGCTTCGAATGTCGATTGTCGGCGCCGCCTTTCAAATCCTGCAACCCGGCGGGCGCTATGTGCAATTCCCTTACGGCGCCCGCCCCGCCCTTACCCTTGAACAGATGAATTCCCTTGGCATTACGGTCGATTCCGGGGTCAAGGTTTGGGCCAATCTGCCCCCTGCGCGTGTTTTCACCTTTCGTCGCAGATCCGAACCCCCATCCGTCTGACGCCTCACTTTCAGTCGGTATGCGACGGTATGCCGATTGATTTTCACCCCATCCCAGCCTATGACGGCCCCGAACCTTGCAGGAGACCGCCATGACCCGCACCGAAACCGACAGCTTTGGCCCGCTGGAAGTGCCCTCGGATAAATACTGGGGCGCGCAGACCCAACGCTCGATCATCAACTTTCCCATCGGCTGGGAACGCCAGCCCGTCGCCATCATCCGCGCTTTGGGCGTGATCAAGAAGGCCTGCGCTTTGGTGAATATTGTGCAAGGTGACATCGACGCGGCCTTGGGCAAAACCATCGCCACCGCCGCGCAAGAGGTGATTGACGGCAAGTTCGATGACAATTTCCCCCTTGTCGTCTGGCAAACCGGCTCTGGCACACAATCCAACATGAATGCTAACGAAGTGATCTCGAACCGTGCGATCGAGATGCTGGGCGGCGTGCTGGGCAGCAAAAAGCCCGTGCATCCCAACGATCACGTCAATATGGGGCAAAGCTCCAACGACACTTTCCCTACCGCCATGCATGTCGCCATCGGCATGATGGCGCGCGATACGCTGTTGCCGGGGCTGGAAAAACTGCATGCAGCCTTGGATGCAAAAGCGCATGATTTCAAAGACATCATCAAGATCGGCCGCACCCATACCCAAGACGCAACGCCCTTGACACTGGGTCAGGAATTCTCCGGTTATGCCGCGCAAGTCGCCAAGGGCATCGCCCGCGTCAAGATGTGCCTGCCCGACATTTACGAACTCGCCCAAGGCGGCACCGCCGTTGGCACCGGGCTGAACACCCGTGTCGGCTGGGATAGCCGCGTGGCGGCGCAGATCGCCGAAATCACCGCCCTGCCCTTTGTCACCGCCCCGAATAAGTTCGAGGCTTTGGCTGCGCATGACGCCATGGTGATGTTTTCGGGCGCGCTGAAAACGGTTGCCGCCAGCCTCTTCAAGATTGCCAACGATCTGCGTTTGCT
>CBDUEF010000399.1:0-2954 GCA_965366095.1 uncultured Cypionkella sp.
TTGTCGGATGGGTCAAAACCACGATATAGGGCAGCCCCGCCTCTTTCAGCATCTGCACCGCAACCGTCGTGCGCGGCATTTGCATCAGGCTCAGAATCCCCTCCTGCATCCGCGCGCCACCTGCCGCAGAAAACAGCACCAGCGGGCGTTTCAGCTTTACCGCCCGCTCCGCCGCCGCAACAATCGCTGAGCCGACATAGACCCCCATCGACCCCGCCATAAAGCTGAAATCCTGCGCCGCAGCCACAATCGGCGTGCGCCCGACTTCGCCTTCGGCCACCAGCATCGCCTCTCGCTCACCAGTCGCCTTTTGCGCAGCTTTCAGCCGCTCGGGGTATTTTTTCTGATCCCGGAAATGCAAGGGGTCGGCAACGGGCTCTGGCACCTTTACTTCAATGAAAACGCCGGCATCAAACAAAGCGTTGAACCGATCGCGAGGGCTGATCGCCATATGATGCTCGCACGAGGTGCAGACGTTCAGATTGTCGGCCAATTCGCGGTGAAACAGCATTGTCCCGCATTCGGGGCATTTGGTCCAAAGATTCTCTGGCACTTCCCGACGCGAGAAAAGCGAGTTGATCGTCGGGCGCACATAGTTGGTAATCCAGTTCATCGCCTGTCCTGCGCTGGCTAAGGTTGGTTTTGAAATAGTCCTGCGGGCCGGAAAATGCAATCGCTGAGGCGGCTGCGGGATGATCAGGCCAGAAGTCGCCCCTCGGCATGGCCTTTGATCAGGGCCTCTCTCAATGTGCCTTCGGGTTGATCGGCGCTGAAAGACACTTCGGTGAATTGCCCGGTGCGCCCCATGCGCGGGCCTTCCATCAAAACCTGATGTCTTTGGCCCAATTGTGCCTGCAAATGCGCGCTCAACGCCACATTCCCCGCCTCGCGCAATCGTGCGGCGCGTTCCTTGATCTGGGGGCCCTCCACTTGCGGCATCCGCGCGGCTGGCGTGCCCTTGCGCGGGCTAAAGGGAAAAACATGCAAAAACGTCAGGCCGCAGTCGGTAATCAGATCAAGGCTTTGTTGAAACATCGCTTCGGTCTCGGTCGGAAAGCCCGCGATGATATCGGCCCCAAACACCATATCAGGCCGAAGCCTGCGGGCCTCGTCACAAAACCGGATCGCATCGTCGCGCAAATGCCGCCGCTTCATGCGTTTGAGAATCAAATCATTGCCCGCCTGCAACGACAGATGCAGATGCGGCATCAGCCTTGGCTCGGACGCGATTGCCCCCATCAATGCGTCATCGGCCTCAATCGAATCAATTGACGAAATCCGCAGCCGCGCCAAATCCGGCACCAGCCGCAGGATCCGCATCACCAGATCCCCCAAGCGCGGCGTGGCAGGCAAATCGGCGCCCCATGAGGTCAGATCAACCCCCGTCAGCACCACCTCGTTAAACCCTTTGCCGACCAGCCGCTTGATCTGCTCTACAACCACGCCCGCAGGCACACTGCGTGAATTGCCGCGCCCATAGGGAATGATGCAAAAAGTGCAGCGGTGATCACAGCCGTTTTGCACCTGCACATAGGCGCGGTGGCGGCCAAAACCGTCGATCAGATGCCCCGCGGTTTCGCGCACCGACATGATGTCATCAACCTGGACCCGTTCGGTTGCGCCGATCAGATCCGGGGCGCTCAGGCGGGCCCAGGTGTCTGCCTGCATCTTTTCAGTATTGCCAACCACCTTGGCCACTTCCGGCATGGCCGCAAAGGTTTCCGGTTCGGTCTGCGCCGCACAGCCGGTGACAATAATTGTCGCACCCGGATTTTCGCCCCCCACCCGGCGGTTTTCCTGTTTGCCCTTCCCCACGCCCCCGGAGGCCCCGGCAAAAGTTTTGCCCACAACCGCCCCTGTCACACCCGCCGCCGCCGCCAATTCCTTCATGGCCTCGGTCTCATAGGCATTCAATCGACAGCCCAAAGTTGCGAAGATAGGGGCTGTCATAGGGCTGCCAGAAATTCAGGCGTCAGAATGCCGCTAAATTGAAACGCCACCGGCCCGGTCAACCATACCCCGTCATCACGCCAATCAACCTGCAAGCTGCCACCATCAACCTCAACGGTCACCGACCGCCCGCAAAGCCCCCGCAAATGTGCGGCAACCACAGTGGCACAAGTGCCCGAGCCGCATGCCAAAGTGATTCCCGCCCCACGCTCCCATACCCGCATCCGAAGATGATCGGGGCCAATCACCGAGGCAAATTCCACATTGGTGCGCTGGGGATAAAGCGGATCATGCTCCAGTTTTGGCCCAAGGCAGCCAAGATCAACCGCCTCAGCATCCGGCACGAAAAACACGCAATGCGGATTGCCCATCCCCACCGCAACCGGATCGCCCTCCAGCGGCAAGTGCATCATGTCGACCTCACGCGCCAGCGGCACCTCGCGCCAATCGCGTTGTGGCATCCCCATGTTCACCGACACCCGCCCATCTGCCAAACGCTCAGCGCGCAATGCCCCTCGATCAGTGGTAAAGGCCGCACTGCTGTGCCCAAGCCCTTTCATGACGTAATCAGCCACGCATCGCGAGGCATTGCCACAAGCACCGGCCCGGCTGCCATCCGAATTCCAAAAATTCAACCTATAGTCGGCGCTGTCGCTGTCCAAAATCTCGGCCAGCTGATCAAAACCCACCCCAAGATGCCTGTCGCCAAGCGCGCGCGCCAAATCAGCCGTCACCACCGCTTCGCGCCCGCGCGAGTCGATCACCACGAAATCATTGCCTGCGCCATGCATTTTCATGAAGGCCAGACCAGAGGTGCCATTTTCGATCATCATGGCCGCGCATATAGCCCTATCCAAAGGTTTTTGCCAGAGCTGCGCGTTTTACCCTTGACCCTTCGCTGCGAAGTTTCTAATCACCGCTTCGTTGTGGGCCGGTAGCTCAGCTGGTAGAGCAGCTGACTTTTAATCAGCGGGTCATGGGTTCGAATCCCGTCCGGCTCACCA
>CBDUEF010000400.1:0-2948 GCA_965366095.1 uncultured Cypionkella sp.
CAATATAAACAATAGGATAGGGAAATAGGGATGGCCGATATCAGTCTTGAAACAGTTGCCGGAAAACTGAACCGAGTTGGGTATGACGCGTTCTTGCAATCATTGCGCCATGCCAAGAACGAGGGCAATCGCAACGTGGAACTGTCACATTGGCTGTTTCACATCGCCGCAAACCCGAAATCTGACTTGTCGATGACCCTGCAGCATTTCAAGCTGGACCGGGCGAAATTGGTGTCAGACCTTGGGCGGGTGATCGACGCTTTGCGCAAGAATGCGACAGAAATGCCGGCGATTTCCGATCAGATGACCGATATTCTGGATCGCGGCTGGCATTACGCGACCCTGCTTTTTGCAGAATCCCAAATCCGCACCGGCCACGCCCTGGTGGCCGCGCTGAAAAACCCAAGCCTGCGGCGTGAATTGGTGCAGATGTCAAAGGTGTTTGGCGAGATCAACGTGGAATCGCTGGTCTCCGAGGCGCGCTCGGCCTGGAAAGACAGCGACGAAGAAGACATGCGGCCCATGGATGGCACCGGGATCGGCCGCGCCGCTGCGGGCGCTGCCGGCGGTGGCACGGCGGTGGGCGGTGGCACCACGGCGCTGGGGCGCTTTGCGGTGGATATGACCGAGATTGCCGCTTCGGGCAAAATGGACCCGATCGTGGGGCGCGACGAGGAAATCCGCCAGATCATCACATTTTTGCTCCGCCTTCCAAAAAACACCCCGTCCCTACCGGGTGAGATGGGGATAGAAAAACCCGCCGTTGTTGAAGGTTTCGCGCAACGCTTGGCCGCCAATGACGTGCCGCCAAAACTGCAAGGCACCAAGCTGTTCATGCTTGATCTGGGGCTGATGCAGGCGGGGGCCAGCATGAAGGGCGAGTTTGAACAGCGCCTGCGCAGCCTGATCGACGAGGTGCAGGCCAGCCCGGTGCCGATCATTCTGTTCATCGACGAGATCCACACGCTGATGGGGGCGGGCGGCGCGGCGGGCACCGGCGATGCGGCGAACCTTTTGAAACCGGCGCTGGCGCGCGGCACCCTGCGCACGATTGGCGCAACGACATGGATGGAATATGCCAAGTATTTCGAGAAAGACCCCGCGATGACGCGGCGTTTCCAGCCGGTCACGATTGACGAGCCTTCGGTCGAGCGCGCCTGCTATATGCTGCGTGGCATCCTTGCACCGATGGAGGCGCATCACGGCGTGCGGATTTCCGATGAGGCAGTCGTGGCCGCTGTCAGCCTGTCGGCGCGCTACATTCCATCGCGCCAACTGCCTGATAAGGCTGTGTCTTTGCTTGATACCGCCTGCGCGCGCGTGGCAATCAGCCAATCGACCATCCCGGCCAAGGTCGCCGATCTCAAGGTGAAAATCGGCGCACTTGCCTCGGAAATCGCGGCGAAAGAGGCGCAGCGCGATCTGGGTGAGGTGAACGAAGACCGCATCAAGGAAGCGATGGGCGAGCAAGTCGAGGCCGAGGCCGCCTTGGCTGCGACCGAAACGATGTATACCGGCGAAAAGGCGATGGTGGATGAGATCCTATCGCTGCGGGGCCATCTGGGCGATGACGGCGCCGACATAGCGGCGCTTCGCGAGCAACTTCACAGCAAGATGCAAGGCCTTGAGGCCACCAGCCCCGATGACCGCATGGTCTACGCCCATGTCGATGAGCAATCGGTCGCCTCGATCATCTCGGATTGGACCGGGATCCCGGCGGGCCGCATGGTGTCGGACGAGTTGAAATCCATCCTGACGCTGGGAGATCGGTTGAAAGAGCGGGTGATCGGCCAGGATCACGGGCTTGAAATGATTGCCAAGCGGATCGAGACAGCGTCGGCCAAACTGTCCAACCCGAACAAGCCGATTGGCGTGTTCATGCTGTGCGGGCCTTCGGGCGTGGGCAAAACCGAAACCGCGCTGGCGCTGGCAGAGGCGGTTTATGGCGGCGAGCAGAACATCATCACCATTAACATGTCGGAATTCCAAGAGGCGCATACGGTGAGCCTGCTGAAAGGTGCGCCTCCCGGTTATGTGGGTTATGGCGAGGGCGGGCGGCTGACCGAGGCGGTGCGCCGCAAGCCCTATTCGGTGGTGCTGCTGGACGAGGTGGAAAAGGCGCATTCCGATGTGCATGAGCTGTTCTTTCAGGTGTTTGACAAGGGCATCATGGAGGATGGATCGGGCCGCTCGATCAACTTCAAGAACACGCTGATCCTGCTGACCTCAAACGTCGGCACCGAAGTGATCATGGACATGGCCGACAAGGGCGAGACGAAGCCCGATGTCGAAGACCTGTCCGAGGCGATGAAGCCTTACCTTACGCGCGTTTTCCCACCAGCATTGCTGGGCCGGATCGTCACAATCCCCTATTTCCCGCTCTCGACCGAGGTTCTGGCCGGGATTGTGAAACTGAAGCTGAAGGCGATTGTTCGGCGCATGAAAGACAACCACAACGCCCGCATGACGATCTCGCCCGAGGTGATGAGCTATATTGTCGAGCAGTGCAAAGACCCGGATTCGGGTGGCCGCATGGTGGATAATATCATCACCAACACCATTCTGCCCGACCTCTCTCGCGAAGTTCTTAGCCGGATGGTGGCACAAACCGTGATGAAATCTGTTGAAGTGGTGATGAAAGACGGCAAAATCGGGTATGATTTCGAATAATAGTTTGCACACAGCAGGCCATTGCGAAGTGATTGGCAGCGCGGAGGGCAAGTCCCCCGCGCTGTTTCAAAATCACGATGTCTGGTCTTGAACCGCGCGAAGGTTTGGCTGTTGCGGTGCAAATCATATGCGCGGTAAGAGGTTGCGCGGTTTGTTTGAACAGGTTTGGGGCGGTTTTTAAGTGGATTTCCGCCTCGGTTATGCTGCCACCGATACCGGCGTCAGCAGGTTGAGGTAGGCCTGATCCGGGGTTTTCCCGTCAAGCGATGACTGTGGGC
>CBDUEF010000401.1:0-2929 GCA_965366095.1 uncultured Cypionkella sp.
TGCCAGATCTAACCATAGCCACGCAGGAAATCAGCCTGGTCGAGGCCCAATCGCAGCGCCAAGAGGCCATGGCAATTGCCCTTATCCTTCGGGAGTCAGCTCAAACCGGCAAAGCGGCAGCCCTGGTAACACCAGACCGTACTCTCACGCGGCAGGTTGCAGGAGTGCTGGACCGCTGGGGCATCCTTCCTGACGATTCAGCGGGTCGGCCACTTTCGTTGTCGGCCCCTGGCCGGTTCTTGCGCCATGTTGCCGGCCTATCCGGTGAAAAACTAACATCAGACCGACTACTGGCACTATTAAAACACCCGTTGACCTGCTCAGGTGGCAACAGAGGGCAACACCTGCTTTTTACGCGCGATCTTGAGTTGAAGCTGCGCCGCGAGGGTCCGGCATATCCTGATGGGATTGCGATCAAAGCATGGGCGGCGGCTACCGATAAAGCCGAGTTGCAAGTTTGGGCGGAATGGCTTGCGACTTGCCTCACTGGGTTAGAAGACGCCCAATCGGCCCTCCTGACCGATTTGGTCACGCGTCATCGCCAGTTGAGCGAGGCTTTTGCCGCAGGGCCACATCAAGGGTCTGGAGATTTGTGGTTGAAAGAAGCCGGCATTTCTGCGCTCGCCGTAATGGATACACTAGGCGACGAGGCCCATCATGGCGGCCATTTCACCCCTTTCGAGTACCGCGATCTGGTTTTGGCCCTCTTGAGCCGGGAAGAGGTTCGGGACTCAGTGCAGCCACATCCGAAAATCATGATTTGGGGAACACTGGAAGCAAGGGTTCAAGGTGCCGAATTGGTTATACTCGGTGGTATGAACGACGGGATATGGCCAAAGATGCCTCCTCCGGACCCATGGCTCAATCGGCAGATGCGCAAAGCCGCAGGATTATTGCTGCCGGAGCGTCAGATTGGCCTCTCAGCACATGATTATCAGCAAGCCATTGCAGCGCCGCGCGTGGTCATTACTCGATCCAAACGTAATGCCGAGAGTGAAACCGTTCCATCGCGTTAGATCAATCGCCTGCTGAATTTGATGGGCGGCCTTCCGAATATACAAGGCCCGACCGCAATCGAACTGATGCGGGCACGAGGGCGTTACTGGTTGGAAATGGCACAGGCGCTTGATGAGCCTACGCCGGAAATGAAAGGCGACCCGCGCCTGCGTCCCGCCAAACGTCCACAGCCAAGCCCGCCCCTGTCAGCACGCCCAGACAAACTTTCACTTACCAGCGTGTCGCGATTGATCCGCGACCCATATGCGATTTATGCGCGATATATCCTGCGACTATCGCCTCTGGACCCATTGCGCCAAACCCCTGATCCACGCGAGCGGGGCAATCTCTTCCACATGATCCTGGAACGCTTTGTTCGCGAGCGTATCCAAGATGAGAGACGTGACGACGCATTTCGCCGCCTTATGCGAATCGCTGTCGAGGTCCTCGCGACCGAAACCCCGTTTCCGGCCGCTCGGGTATTTTGGCTTGCCCGACTGGAACGCGCCGCAGGTCACATTCTGACACAGGACAGCAAATACAACGGCACCCCTTTAGCCATCGAAAAGCAGGGCGCATTGCTGATCGCTCCACTGGCTTTTACTCTGTTCGGAACGCCCGATCGGATTGATCGACTGCCGGATGGTAAGCTCCTGATCATCGACTACAAAACCGGGGCGCCACCCAGCGAAAAACAACAACGAGAATATGACAAGCAATTGCTATTGGCCGCCGCTATGGCTGAGCGGGGCGGGTTTCAGGATTTGGGACCTTCCGAAGTGGCCATGATCAGCTACATTGGCCTTGGTTCCGGAGAAAAGGCCGTTGAAACCCCGATTTCGTCAGAGCTTCTTGAGGATGTCTGGAATCGATTCATTTCCTTGATCGCCCAATATCAAGCCAGAGAGACTGGTTACACATCTCGGCGCGCAGTATTTCAGGATCGCTTCGAAGGAGATTATGATCATCTTGCGCGCTATGGAGAATGGCAGATGTCAGACCGCGCGACGCCTGTTGTGGTTGGACCAGAGGATCTCGAATGACAATTTCAAGTGCCTCTGAACGCCAAACTCAGGCTTCCGAACCTGCGGCCTCGACATGGCTTTCCGCCAACGCGGGCTCGGGCAAGACCCGCGTGCTAACGGATAGAGTTGCCAGATTGCTGTTGGCAGGGGTTGAGCCGCAGCTTGTGCTTTGCCTCACCTATACGAAAGCCGCGGCAAGCGAGATGCAAAACCGCCTGTTCAAGCGCTTGGGTGAGTGGGCGATGATGCGCGATGTCGATCTTCGTGCTGCCTTGGTCTCTTTGGGAAACCGCAGCCAGCATGATGCCGAAGCATTAGCGCGAGCCCGCCGCCTTTTTGCGCGCGCCATCGAAACACCGGGCGGCTTGCGTATCCAAACCATTCACAGCTTTTGTTCGTCGCTTTTGCGCCGGTTTCCGCTTGAAGCCGGGGTATCGCCGCAATTCACTGAACTGGATGACCGCACCGCCCGCCTGATGCGCGCTGAAATTCTTGAAGAAATGGCGGATACTCTCGCGCCCGAGATCATGGCTGATATTGCCCGTGTCTATACCGGAGACGATTTCACTCAATTGATGGATCAGGTCGTGCGGTGGCGGGACGCGTTTTCCACGCCGACGTCGCTTTCCAAAATCAGGGCCACTTTCAATATTGCGCCGGAAGATAGCGAAACGGGCCTATTGGCCGACGTTTTTCTGGGGAATGAGGCTGGCCTCATCAATCAGATTTTGCCGATTTTGCAGCAAGCCGGTGGCAATGACGAAAAGGCTGCAACGAAATTATCCGCTTTGGATTTTTTTGCTCCAAATGCGGCTCTATTGGCCGTGTTAGAGACTGTTTTTCTATCCAGTGGCTCCGCAAATGAGCCTTTCTCAGCCAAGATAGGTAGCTTTCCGACAAAACCGACC
>CBDUEF010000402.1:0-2926 GCA_965366095.1 uncultured Cypionkella sp.
CGCGTGCGCTGGCAATAGCAATAGGCGTTGTTGGCGTCGCCGATCAGCTCATGCCCTTCCCAGCCAATCTTTGCCCAAACCTCGGGCGGCAAAGGCACCGTGGCAATCTGCGCGGAATTCAGCGGCAACCACTCACGCCGATGGCCCTTTATCGTCGCCGTAAAGCCCTCGGTGCAGCGCAGAACGATCGGCGCGCGCAGCCGTGCCTTGGGGGTGATCACCTCGCCGCTGTCATAGTGCAGCGCCGGGGTATCCTCATAGATCTTGCAGCCCAAGCGTTCCACCGCCAAAGCCAGCCCGCGCACCAGCTTTGCAGGCTGAATGCGGGTCACGCCCGTGGTCACCGTCGCCCCCAACACATTGGGAATAGTGATCCGTTGCGCCACTTCCGCCGCCGAAAGCGCGCGGATACGATGCCCTGCCCCCCAGTCGGTTTGATGGGCAACCTCTTGGTGCAGCCGCACAAGCTGCGCCGGATTGGTCGCCACCGTCAGCTCATCCGTGGCCAGAATATCGGCCTCAATGCCCTCTTCGGCACAGACCCGGCTGATCTCGGCCACCGTGCCTTCCAATTCGGCCACCATCTCCAACACCGCCTGACGCGAGCTATCCCTTGCATAGCGCTCATGGTTCCAGGCAAAGCTGCCCATGCACCAGCCACCATTGCGCCCCGAGGCGCCAAACCCCGCAAACTCCTTGTCGATCAACACGATGTTCAGATCGGGCTGGGCCTTTTTCAGATAATAGGCCGCCCAAAGCCCGGTAAACCCCGCGCCGATAATGGCGATATCGGCCGATGTATCCGCAGCCAGTGCTGGCCTGCGCAGCTGCGGCAACCCGGTATCGGCATACCAAAACGACACCTCGCCGATATGATTTGGCTGCATGGCTGTCATCCTTTCACCTCACCTTCGATCCAGTTGCGAAAGCTGGTCAGCGGCGCGCGCGGCGCGTTTTCCTTTGGCCAGACCAGATAATAACTGCCCAAGGATTTTACCGGCGGCCCAAAGACAGGCACCAACCGGCGCTCGGCCAATTCGCGCTCGATCAAGAACATCGGCAACAGCGCAAGGCCCAACCCATGGATAGCTGCCTGAGTCATGGTAGCGAATTGGTCAAACAGCATCCCCGCCGGGCGCTGATCGGGGTGGCCATAATGCGCCAGCCAACGGCCCCAATCACCGGGCCGCGATTCCAGCTGCAACAGCGGATGCGTAAGCACATCAACCGCAGCCTTCAAAGGTTTCGGCAACAGGGAAGGCGCCGCCACCGCCAGTATATCCTCTTGCATCAACAAGAGATACTCCACCCCCGGCCAATCCTGCCGCCCATAGTGAATCGCCGCATCAAAGGCCGAATGGGCGAAATCGAACGGGGCCAGACGCGTTGAAAGGTTCACCGTCACCTCGGGATGCGATTGCGCAAACCGCGCCAGCCGAGGGGCCAGCCAATGCATGCCAAAGGCGGGCAGGATCGCCAGATTAAGACTGCCGCCCAAAGGATTGGCCCGCAGCTTTAGCGAGGCCGAGGCCAGCGCGTGCAGCGCCCGGCGCACCTCACGGGTGTAATCTTGCGCCGCTTGCGTCAGCCGCAAGCGGTGGCGGTCGCGGATGATCAACTGCACCCCCAACTGCCCCTCCAACACTTGCAACTGTCGGCTGATCGCCCCTTGGGTCAGGTTCAGATCCTCTGCCGCAGCCGAGGCCGAGCCCAACCTGTCCACCGCCTCAAGCGCCAGCAGCGACGGGATCGAGGGCAAATAGCGGCGTGAGGCGATCATATGAGTTTCCCTCATGGTGGGGCGAGAGCGTTTCGATAGTCTGGCGCGGCGTTCTGTGCAATACAAGGGAAACTCCCGCAGACATAGGTGCAAGATGACCGACAAGCCCAAGCTGAAAGCCAAAGACGCCCCCGATCTGGGCCGCTTTGATTGGCAAGACCCCTTCCGCATGGATGACCAACTCACCGAAGAAGAGCGGATGCTGCGCGACGGCGCGCGCGCCTATGCACAGGAAAAGCTGCAACCGCGTGTGATTGCCGCCTATCGCGACGAATCCACCGATCCCGCGATCTTCCGTGAGATGGGCGAGATGGGCCTTTTGGGCGTGACGGTGCCCGAGCAATACGGCGGCCTTGGCGCGTCTTATGTGGCCTATGGGTTGATCGCGCGGGAGGTCGAGCGGGTGGATTCTGGCTATCGCTCGATGATGTCGGTGCAAAGCTCTTTGGTGATGTATCCGATCTACGCCTATGGCACCGAGGCGCAGCGGATGAAATATCTGCCGAAACTGTCCTCGGGCGAATGGATTGGCTGCTTTGGCCTGACAGAGCCCGACGCGGGCTCTGATCCCGCAGGCATGAAAACCGTGGCCAAGAAAACTGCCAATGGCTACGTGTTGAACGGCGCGAAGATGTGGATTTCCAACGCGCCGATTGCCGACGTTTTTGTGGTCTGGGCAAAATCCGAGGCCCATGGCGGCAAGATCAAGGGTTTCGTGCTGGAAAAGGGCATGAAAGGCCTGTCGGCGCCGAAAATCGGTGGCAAACTCAGCCTGCGCGCCTCGATCACCGGCGAGATCGTGATGAAGGATGTCGAGGTCGGCGAGGACGCCTTGCTGCCGCATGTTGAAGGATTGAAAGGCCCGTTCGGCTGTCTGAACCGGGCGCGCTATGGCATTTCCTGGGGTGTGCTGGGCGCGGCAGAGTTCTGCATGGACTCAGCGCGGCAATACGGGATTGACCGCAAGCAATTCGGCAAACCGCTGGCGCAGACCCAGCTTTTTCAGCTTAAACTCGCCAATATGATGACCGAAGTGGCCTTGGGCCTGCAGGCCTCTTTGCGGGTGGGACGGCTTTTGGACGAGGCCAATGCCGCGCCAGAGATGATTTCGATCATCAAGCGCAACAACTGCGGCAAGGCCTTGGA
>CBDUEF010000403.1:0-2910 GCA_965366095.1 uncultured Cypionkella sp.
GCCCACATCGACAAAGCCGACAATGCCAATGTTATCGGTTACTTTCGCCCGCGCTTCCAGCGATGCCCCCAGAAAATACGTGCCCCCGGTGCGGAAAGGATTGTTCAGGTTATCTTTCAGAATATTGACGCCAAGCGATTGGTAGGGCTGGCCGCGAACGGTGCCACCGCCGCCCGAATAAAACAAATCCTCACGCGGGGTGCCAATCAAGCTGGCCCCGACCACGGCCCCTGCCTGCAAACGCGCAGCGATTACAAAACGGTTGGCGGGATCAATCCCCTTGTAGCCGCGGGCATCAAGGGTAAAGCGCGCACCGGAATCCGATAGGCCAAAGCCCAGAAACGGCTTGGCTTCGGCCGAGAGATAAAAGCCGCGCTTGGCATCGGTTTTATTGTCGCGCCGATCCCAAGTAAGATCAATCGGCATGGCCAGACGGCGATAGATTGTGGTCCGGGTCGGATCGGTCACCCGCGAATATTCATAGGCAAAGCCCGCTGAACCGCTCAGGCTGTCAGAAAAGTAATGAGTAAAGCTGGTGCCGATGGAAAAGGTATCGGCAACATAGTCCAGTTGATCCAGATGGCCAATATCAGTGGCAAAACCAAGTGTCGTGTCAGGCGTAAAGGTTGCCGGGCGCGTATATGCTACACCAAGCTTGTAATCGACGCCCGATACTGCGCCCAAATTGGTGATTTCACCGTTAACTGTCAGCCGCTCGGCGCCGCCAAACAGATTTCGGTGATACCACTCGCCCGAGATGGTTCCGCCTTCGTTGGTAGCAAGGGCAGCGCCAAAACTGTAGTGCCGCTTTGGTGCTTCTACCACCGTGGCGGTAATTCCCAACAGATCGGGTGCGGTGATCTGCTCGGCCTCGGTCAGGGTGGCAGACGAAAACACGCCGGTCCTGCGCAAACGCTCTGTCGCTCGGCGGATATCGTCGGGGCTGTAGAGCGCGCCCTCGGGCAGGCCGGTAATTGCGCGGATACGCTCGGGTCGCATGCGCTCGGCTCCCTTGACCGACAAAGCCCCAAAACGCAGACGCGGGCCGGGATCAAGCCGCACCTGCGCCGATAACTCCGCATTGGCATGATCGGCAACAATGGATTGGTTTTGGGTTTTTGCCTTGGCATGGCCCTTGTCCCGCCAGCCATCCACCCCGGCAATCACCGCCTGCGTGATCAAATCGCTTTCCGCCGTCTTGCCAACGGCAAAGCCGCTGGGCAACTTTGTGCGGGGTGCCAGCGGGCCGACTTCGGCCCTGGAAAAGGCAAACAACGGCCCGGTTTCAACCGTGACCTGCAGGTGATGGATGGTGCTTGGGGCATCAAGTGGCGGGATGCTTGCCGCCTCGCGGCCGTCAATCAGCACATGGACCACGCCAGAATAATAGCCCTTGGCATAGAGCGCGGAAACCATCACCGCATATTCTGCGCGTGCCTTGGAAAAAAGATCTTGCGGATCAATTTGTTTTTGCTTTTCGGCGGCAACCAGCCCAGATGCCCCGCGTAGTTCCTTCAACAAATCCGCTCCGGGCCCGGTGACCGTAAAATCCAGCTTTTCCGTGGCCGCTCCCTGGCTCGACACGACCACACAGAGCAAGCCTGCCGCCAAAAGGCTGCGCTTGCGCTTGAGGGATGATGCCAATGACATATGATGTCTCCAATCTTGTAGACCACTATTTCAAATGCAGAAACAAAGCGCAACGCCACACATGTTTCCGGGCGTTCTACCGCCGCATTCCATCGCTTGGGGAGGTGACTTACCCGGGTGAACCCGGCAGAATGGAGCGAACATAGTTGCAGGAGCAAAAATGACTTATCACCCCGCCGATACCCGGTATGAGACCATGATTTACCGCCGCCTCGGCGCCTCCGGGGTGAAGTTGCCGGCGGTGTCTTTGGGGCTGTGGCACAACTTTGGCCATGACACCGCGCATGAGACCAAACGCGCCATATGCCAAACCGCTTTTGATCTGGGCATCACCCATTTCGATCTGGCGAACAACTACGGCCCACCTCCCGGCAGCGCCGAGACGGCCTTTGGTGAAATCCTGAAATCGGATTTCCAAGGTTTTCGCGACGAGCTGATCATTTCTTCAAAAGCCGGCTACGGCATGTGGAGCGGGCCTTATGGGGAGTGGGGCAGCCGCAAAAACCTGATCGCCTCATGTGACCAAAGCCTGAAGCGGATGGGGCTGGACTATGTTGATATCTTTTATTCACACCGCTTTGATCCCGACACCCCGCTTGAGGAAACCATGGGGGCGCTGGATCATATCGTGCGGTCTGGCCGGGCGCTTTATGTCGGGATTTCCAGCTATAATTCCCAGCGGACGCGGGAGGCGGTGGCGATCTTGAAAGACCTTGGCACCCCCTGCCTGCTTCACCAACCCAGCTATAATATCCTGAACCGCTGGGTGGAGACCGATGGGCTGAAAGACACGCTGGCGGAGTTGGGGGTGGGGTCTATCGCTTTCACGCCCTTGGCGCAGGGGATTTTGACCAAAAAATACCTGAATGGCATTCCGGCAAACAGCCGTGCAAGCCAAGGGAAATCACTGAACCTGTCCACCATCACGCCCCGCGCACTGGAATCGGTGAAATCGCTGGATGCCATGGCGCAATTGCGCGGGCAAACTCTGGCGCAGATGGCGTTGGCTTGGGTGTTGCGCAACGGCGGGATCACCTCGGCACTGATCGGGGCGTCAAAGCCCGAACAGGTGGTGGATTGCGCCGCGGCGATTGGCAATCTGGCGTTTTCGGCCAAAGAACTTGCCCAGATTGACGCCATTTCCGAGGAAAAAGACATCAATCTTTGGGCGAAATCCTCAGACGATTGAGCGGCGGGTTACACCGCTTTTGCCGCCCGAAGCCCGAACCAGCGCCGTTTGCGGCGCTGGCCATCGCCGGG
>CBDUEF010000404.1:0-2906 GCA_965366095.1 uncultured Cypionkella sp.
GGATAATCACATGGCTCTGCCGCGCGAGGTGGTAGAACGCAAATCGGCCCACTCCCGGTAACGGTCGCGCGCGGGCCGCAGCAGCATCCACCGCCGCCTGCAGCTCTCGCTGCACCGCCGGCACCTCATCCGGCGCATCCATAACCTGCATTCGCGCCGCAAAATCCGGCACAAATGTATCCAACGGCATCACCGACAATACCGCCTCTGCGGCCGCAGCAAGAGTAAGATTTTCCATTGTCAGCAAATGGCCCAAAACGGTCTCCTGCGCCAAAGCGTCGGCCGGAAAATTGCTGTCCACCAACAAAAGCATATCGCCGTGGCCCATCGCCCGCAGCGCCCCCAGCACACCCGCATTCAATCGCGCATCAATTCCCTTTAGCATCTCGCCTCCCTTCAATGATCGAAGATATTTCCGTTACCCTGGCTGCCACCACGGCGGCATCTCCTTCGGCTTCAACATTCAACCGCAACAAAGGCTCGGTATTGGAGGCCCGCAGATTGAACCGCCAACCGTCAAAGCGCAAACTCACCCCATCCAGATCATCGCGCGCCACCGCCTTTGGCCCATAAACCGCCACCACTGCCGCCACCGCCGCCCGCACATCCGCCACCCGAAAGTTGATCTCACCCGAAGACGGAAACGCCGCCCGCCGCGCACTCAGCAACTCGCACAGCGACAAGCCACTCCTGCCCATCAACTCCACCACCAACAGCCATGGGATCATCCCGGAATCGCAAGCCATGAAATCGCGAAAATAATGATGCGCCGACATCTCGCCGCCGTAAACCGCCCCGGTGTCGCGCATCGCCTGCTTCAGATAGGCATGCCCGGTGCGCGCCGCCACCGCCCGCCCACCGGCGCGGGCCACCACATCCATTGTGTTCAACACCACACGCGGATCATGGATGATCACAGCCCCCGGCTCCTTGGCCAGAAACACCTCGGCCAACAGGCCCACCACATATTCCCCCGGCACGAAATTGCCCAGATGATCGAACAGGAAACAGCGGTCGAAATCACCATCCCAGCCCCCCCCCAATCCGCCCCCCCCCGCCACCACCGCCTGCGCCGTCACTGGCTGATTTTCCTGCAACAATGGATTTGGGATGCCGTTGGGAAAGGCCCCATCCGGCGCGTGATGCAGCCGCAGAAACTCCAATGGGGCCTCCAGCGCCGCCGCAATGGCGTCAAACGTCGGCCCTGCGGCACCATTTCCAGCATTGACCACAATCTTCAACGGCCGCAATTGGGCCTTGTCCACAAAGCTCAAAACCCTTTGAACATATTGCGCCCGCACCTGCGGCACCGGCCGCCAAACGCCACCGCTGCGCCGTTGCCGAAAATCCCCACTCTCGGCCAAAGCCTTGATCGCCGCCAAACCAGAGGCCGCATCCAAAGGTGCCGCCCCCCGCCGCACCATCTTCATCCCATTGTAATTCATCGGATTATGCGAAGCGGTCACCATGATCCCGCCATCTGCGCCCAAATGATCGGTGGCAAAATACACCTCTTCGGTGCCGCAAAGCCCCAGATCGAGAACCTCACACCCGGCCTCCATCAACCCTTCCAGCACCGCCGCCGCCAAGGCGTCGGATGAGGCCCGGCAATCGCGCCCCAAAGCCACCCGCTTCGCCCGCAATGCCTCGGCAAAGGCCCGCGCAATCCGCAGCGCCCCCTCCTCGTTCAATTCTTCGCCCAATTGGCCGCGAATATCATAGGCCTTGAAACAGCTGTAACTCGTCATTCCCGGCCCCTTTGTTCCTGCCCAAACCATAGCCAAGGGCATCGCAACAGGAAACCCCGGCTTTTCAAACCGCCCCGCGCGCCCTATAAGTCGCCAAACCGAAAAGGAAGACGCCAATGCGCAGCGCCGAAGTGATCCGCAAAACCAACGAAACCGCGATTTCGGTTGCGGTCAATCTTGATGGCAGCGGGCTCTCCACCATCGCCACGGGCGTCGGCTTTTTTGACCATATGCTGGATCAGCTCGCTCGCCATTCGCTGATTGATCTCACCATTTCGGCCAAGGGCGATCTGCATATCGACGATCACCACACCGTCGAGGATGTCGGCATCGCTTTGGGTCAGGCCCTCACCCGCGCTTTGGGGGATAAAAAGGGCATCCGCCGCTATGGCCATTTCCGCCTTGCGATGGATGATGCCCAGATCGTCTGCGCGCTCGATCTGTCGGCGCGCCCCTATCTCATCTGCAACCTGCCCTTCCCCACGGCCAAAATCGGCACATTCGACACCGAACTTGTGCGCGAATTCTTTCAGGCCCTCTCCACCCACGGCGGCATCACCCTGCACATCGATCTCGCCCATGGCTTCAACAGTCACCACATCGCCGAAGCCGCCTTCAAAGCCGTCGCCCGCGCCCTGCGCGAGGCCGTCGAACCCGATCCCCGCGCCCCAAACAGCCTGCCCAGCACCAAAGGCATGCTCTAACCCATTCATCGCCTAAAAATATCCCCGCCGGAGGCTCCCGCCCCCTCCCTCAAGGCCACATCATGTTAACTGTGCTGATAGACTACGACTCCGGCAATCTGCATTCCGCAGCAAAGGCCTTCCAACGCATGGCTGCCCAAACCAATGCGGGCGAAATCCTCGTCACCTCCAACCCCCAAGATGTCGCCCGCGCCGACCGCATCGTGCTGCCCGGCGACGGCGCCTTCCCGGCCTGCCGCCGCGCCTTGGGCGATTTCGGCGGGCTGTTCGAGGCGATTGAAGAGGCCGTCACCACCCGGGCCCGTCCCTTCCTTGGCATCTGCGTCGGAATGCAGATGATGGCCTCACTGGGCCGCGAATACACCGACACCAAGGGGTTCGATTGGATCAAGGGCGAGGTCAGCCGCATCACCCCCACCGATCCCGCGCTGAAAGTCCCGCATATGGGCTGGAA
>CBDUEF010000405.1:0-2892 GCA_965366095.1 uncultured Cypionkella sp.
GGGCACTGTGATGTATTCCGCGATTGTGAGACCAATGGCTATCCCCATTTGCTGGATCTGACAATCTGCCACCAATTGCGGTGGATCAACGCCGCTTAGCTTGGACATCCCTAGCCTGACATTGTGTCAGAATCGGAGCGCCCATGGCAGAGTTCAACATCCTTGCGGCACAGTCGCGGTTTATGTTCTTCACCGGTAAGGGTGGCGTGGGCAAGACCTCGCTGTCTTGCGCGGCGGCTTTGGCTTTGGCGGATCAGGGCAAGCGGGTGCTTCTGGTCAGCACCGACCCAGCCTCCAACCTTGATGAGATGTTGGGAGTCGAGCTGTGCTCAAAGCCGTCGCTGGTGCCGGGGATGCCGACGCTGTGGGCGTTGAACATCGACCCCGAGGCGGCCTCGGATGCCTATCGCGGGCGGGTTATGGCACAGTTGGACCCTAAGGCAGAGCAGGCCGAACGCGATGCGGTGACCGAGCAGCTTTCGGGTGCCTGCACCACCGAAATTGCCGCTTTTGATGAGTTTGTCGATTTGCTGGGCGCGGGTTCGTCGGGTTATGATCATGTGATATTTGATACCGCCCCCACCGGCCATACTCTGCGCTTGTTGTCCTTGCCGAAGGCCTGGACCGGATTTTTGGAAGGAAATGAGCGAGGCGCATCCTGCCTTGGGCCGCATTCGGGTCTCAAGATGCAAGAAGAGCGATTTCGTGCCGCTTTGGCTGCCTTGGGGGATGCTGCGCAGACGGCCTTCGTTCTGGTCACGCGCGCCGAGCGTGGCGCGATGCGCGAAGCGGCGCGAACGGCTGAGGAATTGATCGACCTTGGCCTGTCCAATCAAATTCTGGCAGTGAACGGGGTCTTCCATACCGCAAGCGGCACCGATGCTGTGGCAAAGGCGATCGAGCGTGACCAACGAGGGATCCTGTCTGACCTTCCGCCGGCGCTGTCTGCCTTGCCTCGGGTCGAAGTGCCGCTCCGATCCTATGACATGGTGGGTCTTGCCCCCCTGCGCGCCCTGCTGGCCCCGCAGACCAGCCAACCAGCGCTGCGATCTACAGCAACCGTTGAGATACCGGAACTGCCCTCAATCGCGACACTGGTGGATGAGCTTGCTCAGGCAGGGAAAGGCCTGATCATGGTGATGGGCAAAGGGGGTGTCGGCAAAACCACGCTTGCAGCGGCAATTGCCGTGGGGTTGGCGAAACGCGGCCACGGCGTGCATCTGACCACGACCGACCCCGCCGCCCATGTCGCCTTTGTTGTTGAAGGGGCCATTCCCGGCCTCACCGTCGACCGCATAGACCCAGAAGTGGAAACGGCGCGCTATATCGACAAGGTGATGTCCACCAAAGGTGCTACACTCGACGAGGCGGGCAAGGCGCTTTTGCGGGAAGACCTCGCCTCGCCTTGCACCGAAGAAGTGGCAGTGTTTCACGCCTTTTCCCGCACTGTGGCGGAGGCGAGACAGGCCTTCGTGGTGATGGATACTGCCCCCACCGGCCATACGCTGCTGCTCCTGGATGCAACCGGCGCCTATCACCGCCAGATGACGCGGCATCTGGAGCCCGACATGCCGGGCAAACTGACCACACCGTTGATGCGCCTGCAAGACCCGGCCTACACCCATGTGGTCCTCGTAACCTTGCCCGAACGCACGCCAGTCTCCGAAGCGGCGGCATTGCAGGACGACCTGCGCCGCGCCGGGATCGAACCCTTTGCCTGGGTGATCAACCGCGCGCTGGCGCAATCGGGCACACAAGACCCATTGCTGCTGCAACGCATTGCAGGGGAAGCAGCGCAGATTGCCCGCGTGCAAAGTGGCCTGGCCAAACGCGCCTACCTGCTTCCCTTCGCCACAACGCCTTTGATCGGGGTCACGGCGCTCCTGGGCATAAGCCAGCATGGCGTCATCGACGTGATCCCCTGACGTCCTCGAGCCGCAACAGATGTTGCTATCTATACAGTCGGGGATGTGAAATACCTTTGACTAGGCAAATCAGGCGGTAATCCCGCCATGTGTTGTGCCTGCGTCTCTGGCTAGTTCAGGCAATATGGAAAGGCTCCAAAATGGCACTTGAAAGTATTTTAGTCATACTCTTGGTAGGCGCTGTGGCTGGTTGGCTCGCGGGGCTCATCGTCAAGGGTTATGGCTATGGCCTGCTTGGCAACATCGTGGTGGGTATCGTGGGTGCGTTTGTGGCCGGTCTGATTTTCCCCAGACTGGGTCTAAGTATTGGCAGCGGAATTGCCGGTGCCATCGTTCACGCGACGATCGGGGCAGTCATCCTGTTGTTCCTGATACGCCTAATAAAACGAGCCTGATGCAGCACTAAGCAGATTGGCATCGACTGCGGGATCAAATCCCCGCAGTTTGCGTAAGAGTCTTGGCCAAAAGCGCCCGGATACCGCATCGGAGGCGACAATGCCGACTGTATCGAAATCTACCTCCAACATTCCTTCGTAGATTCAGGTGTGACAAGGACGAACGGCCGCTTTTGTGGGAACTATCCGGCAGCGCGCTATCGTCGTCAAGTGGCGGCTATGGGCCGAGGCTGTGTGAAAACTCGGCCAAGGGCCCCCAACGCCAGAACAACATTTCCCAGAACGCCGTTTCACCAGACCATGTTCCGCTTAACGACTAACAAGATTAAATGGACGGGAAATGGTTCTCTCATTCCCGTCGGAATTTGAGTTTTCACACAGCCTCGGCCGTCTACAACCCGGAAGGTTCCGACGTCCCCGAGCTGCCAGCACCCGACGCAGCCCCATCACCTTCGCACGCTTTCTCTAGGACTTCGCTGTTTTCGACCGACAGCGCAAAGTCCCACCCGACCGCATGAGTGCGACGCGGTAAGTATATCATATGACCGACCACATGAGAGAGAAACCGTGAC
>CBDUEF010000406.1:0-2884 GCA_965366095.1 uncultured Cypionkella sp.
TAAAGGCTTAGTTGGGTGTCATCGCTGGCAAAGGGCGCAGCCTTTCCGATCAGGGGCGCAAGCAGAGTGGCATCGACCGCGCCCCTGCTCCAGTGAAGGGAGGGCATGGCGGCCCCAAGCGCCGCCGCAAGGGCCGGATGTGTTTGGGCCAGCGCGTCTAATGCCTTGGCAAGTTGCGGCGGGGCATTCGTGGGGCGGGGAGTTGGGTCTGCGGCCAAGCCCGCCCTTGCAATCGCAGCCCTGAGTTCGGCCAGACCCGGACCGGATTTGCGGGCGATATAAAGATCAAGCTCGCTCAGCAACGGCTGCAAAAGATCCGCCCGGCTGACGGGTGCGGGCGCGATCTTTGGCAGATGCAACGCGGCCAGAACCGCCTCGGGGTCTTGCCTGTCACTGGCCGAGCAGACCCGATACACCTCTAGCACCGCATCACTGATCTGGCCTGCGCGGTGCAAGGCCATAACAGCCCCGTAGCGCCTGCGCCCCGAGCCGGGCTCGCCCAAGGGGGTGTTGAGCCCGCTAGTCATTGGCACGGTAGGCCAGCCGCTCATCGGCAGCCGCGCGTTTGGTGGCGCGGTTCAGCACGATCCCCGCCACCACAACGCCGATCCCCACCACCAGCACGATCAGCGTGGCCAAGGCATTGATATCGGGCGTCACCCCCAGTTTGACCTTGGACCAGATCAAAAGCGGCAAGGTGGTATTGCCGGGCCCGGTGGTGAAAGAGGTGATCACCACATCATCGAGCGAGATCGTAAAGGCCAAGAGCCAGCCCGACAGGATCGCCGGAAAGATCACCGGCAGGGTGATATCCCACAACACCTGCGCCGGTTTAGAGCCCAGATCCATCGCCGCCTCTTCGATGGCCAGATCGGCCTGTCCCAGCCGCGACTGGATGATCGTGGTCACATAGACCATCGAAAAGGTGATATGCGCCAAGGTGATGGTGGTGAACCCTCGCTGCCCCGGCCAGCCCAGATATTCGGCCATCAAGATGAACAGCATCAGCGAGGAAATCCCGGTGATCACATCCGGCATGACCAAAGGAGCGGTGACCATGCCGGTAAACAGGGTGCGGCCACGAAATTTCTTGAACCGCACCAAGGCGATCCCGGCCATGGTGCCCAGTATCGTCGACATGGTGGCCGAAATCAGGGCGATGCGGATCGACAGCCACAGAGCCTCGCCGACTTGGCGGTTGTTGAACAGCGAGACATACCATTTCAGCGAAAACCCACCCCAGACGGTGGCGAGGCGCGACCCGTTGAAGGAATAGACGATCATCGACAGGATCGGGATGTAGAAAAACGCAAAGCCGAAGCACAGCATCGAGATCAGGAAAATCGGGCGTCTTTGCATCACTCGCGCCCCTCTGCCCGCGCCTGATAGCGGCTGTAAAGCATCATCGGCCCCACCATCAGCACCAGCAAAACAACGGCCACCGATGAGGCGACAGGCCAGTTGCGCGACGAGGTGAACTCATCCGATATCACCCGTCCGATCATCGGCGAGGAGGCATCGCCGACCAGCGTGGGGATCACCAACTCGCCCGCCGCCGGGATGAACACCAACAGCCCGCCCGCAATGATGCCGGGGATGGATTGCGGCAAGGTGACATCGCGGAACACGCCAAAGGGCTTGGTTCCAAGGTCCATCGCGGCCTCGTCCAGTGCCGGGTCAAGCCGTTCGAGGTTGGCGAACAAGGGCAGGATCATAAAGGGCAGGTAGGTGTAGGCCATCACCAGAACCACGGCGAAATTGCTGTGCATCATCGGGATGGTGTTCACCGCCCAAGCCTCGGGCGTGATCATATTCCACGCATCCGTCAGCAGCTGGTTGAACCATGAGTTGCGCCCCATCAGGCCCATCCAAGCGTAAACCCGCAGCAAGAACGAGGTCCAGAACGGCAAGATCACCAGCATCAACAAGATATTGCGCCAGCTTTGCGACACCCGAGTCAGCCCCAGCGCCATCGGATAGCCGATCAACAGGCAAAGAAATGTTGCCACCCCGGCATTGACCATCGAGATGATCAGCGCGCGCAGATAGAAGCTGTCGCTTAAGACCCGGCGGTAGCCATCCAGGTTCAGGATCGGATTGTCGCCACCATAGCCAAAGGGCGGCGCCGTGGGGGTGCGGGTGGCAAGACTCATCGCCAGCACGATCAAAAAGGGCAGCAAGAAAAACAGCACCAGCCAAAGATAGGGCAGGCCGATGATCATCTGCGACCAGCCGCCACGGGAAAACCAGCGTTTGAGGCGGATCATCGGATCACTCCCGCAACAAAATGGCCGAAGCCGGTTCGAAAGAAAGCCAGACTTTCTCTTCCCAATCGGGGCGGTATTCCTCGCCGCGATGGGCGTTGACGGCATGAACCGAGATCAAACCACCCGAAGGCAGGGTGATGCGGTAAAGGCTGTCTTTGCCGAAATAGGCCAGATCCTTAACCTCGCCCGCAATTGTATTCGGGCCGCTGGGTTTGCTGCGGCCCAGCTCGATTTTCTCGGGCCGGATCGCCAGCGAGATTGCCTCTCCCTTGGCCATATCGGGCAGAGCTTTGGCCGTGATCCTGGTGCCAAAGGCCGGCACATCCAGCACCGCCATTTCGCCAGATACCTCGGCCACCACCGCGTCAAACAGCGTCACCGAGCCGATGAAGCCCGCCACAAACCGTGAGGCGGGGTGTTCGTAAATCTCGGCAGGGCGGCCCACCTGGCGCACGATGCCCTTGTCCATCACCGCCATCCGGTCGGCAAGGGTCATCGCCTCTTCCTGATCATGGGTCACGACAATGAAGGTGACACCGGTGCGCTCTTGAATGCTCATCAACTCAAACTGCGTGGCCTCGCGCAGTTTCTTGTCCAAGGCGGCCAAGGGTTCATCC